>JBEKXR010000033.1:0-14259 GCA_049511935.1 Spirochaetia bacterium
TGAAGCCCCAAGCCTGAGCGATGCCAGGCCCGGGGAAGTCGAATCGCAGTTGAGAGGGTAGAGTGTGAAAAAGCAGAATCTCAAAGAAGAGCTGCAGAAGGCGGAACGAGGCGGCTACGCGGTGCCCGCCTTCAATTTCAACGACGTCTGGGACCTTACTGCGATCATCAGAGCGGGAGAGGAACAGCGTTCCCCGATCATGGTAATGGCAATCCCTCGGGTGGTGGAATGCCTTGGCCGCGAGACGTGTGCGGCGATGGCCATCGCCGCGGCTGCGGCCGCTTCCGTGCCGGTCTTCCTCCACCTCGATCACTGCACGGACGTCGGCTTCTGCAAGGCGGCGGTCGATCTGGGCTTCCCCTCCGTGATGATCGATGCGTCGGCCATGCCTCTGGAACAGAACATCGCCATGGTGAAGGAAGTCTGCGCGTACGCCGGCTCGCGCGGTGTATGCGTGGAAGCCGAGCTCGGACGCGTTATTGGCAATAACGAAGAGGGAACTTTCGACGGAGAAGGCTTTCTGATACAGGTCGATGAGGCGCGGCGCATGGTGAGAGAAACCGGCCTCGACGCCCTGGCCGTGGGGATCGGAACTGCCCATGGTTTCTACAAGGCCAAGCCGAAGATCCGTTTTGATCGCCTCGCGGAAGTGAATGCCGCCGTCGATATCCCGCTTGTCCTGCATGGCGGAACCGGCATCCCTCTTGAAGATTTCCATCGCGCTATTGACAACGGAATAGACAAGGTGAACATCGGCACCGCCCTGCGCAGCGCGTACATCATGGGACTGAAGCCGCTGCTGGCAGCGGCGGAAACTACCAGCCATCCACTCGACATCCACGCGAAAGCGCGCGAAGGAATCACGCTGGCGGCTATCGAAGGGATTCGCTCTGTCCGCGCCAATGGGAAGGCGTGAATCGACGCCTGAGAAGGGAGGCCCATAATGAGAATCGCCGTCGTTACAGAAGTGAGCACACGGGACAAGAACAGGTTTGTTGTTGCAGCAGTAGAGAACCGCGGCCACGAGGTCTTCAACCTTGGCATGAAGGGCAGCGAGGGCGAGCCCGAGTTGACATACATCCACGCCGGCTTTCTCGGGGCCGTGGTTCTCGGCGGGGGGTGCGTGGACGTGGTCGTCGGAGGGTGCGGGACGGGCCAGGGCTTTCTCAATTCCGTCCTCCAATACCCTGGCGTTTGCTGCGGATTGATCGAGAACCCGCTGGACGCCTGGCTGTTCGCCCAGATAAACGGGGGCAACTGCATTTCCCTCGCCCTGAACAAGGGCTTCGGATGGGCTGGAGATGTCAACCTGAGGTTCATTTTCGATCGTTTTTTCAGCGTGGAGCGGGGCGGCGGATATCCCGAGCACCGCAAGGAATCCCAGCAGCTTTCGCGAACCATGTTGTCGGGTCTGTCTCAGCTGACTCATCGGCCTCTGACCGCGATCGTGGAAGGGATGGTGGAGGAGGTGGCGCAGCCGGCCTTGTCCTTTCCCGGTGTCATGGACTTTGTCAGGAACTCCGCGGTTTCGGATGTCAGGAACGCCTGCGAGAAGAGGTGTGGCACCAAATGAGAAACAACGCCATTGTCATCAGAGCACCGCACGAAATCGCGATGCAGGACATCGGTCTGCGAGAGCTACGCCCGGAGGACGCGAGGATCGCGGTCAAGGCAATTGGTATCTGCGGCTCAGATGTCAACTATTTCAAGGGCAGCGCACAGACGAAGATCCCGTATCCGCTCGTCATGGGCCACGAGGTGAGCGGAGAGATCGTCGAGCTTGGTAAGGGGGGGAACGGCTTTGCCGTCGGCGATCAAGTCGTTCTCTCACCGTACTCTCCCTGCGGCCGCTGCTACCCGTGCTCGATCGGCCGCTCCAATTGCTGTACAGACATCAAGGTCTACGGCACGCATATCAATGGTTGCGCCATGGAATGGTGTGACCATCCCACGCGTTACCTCGTGAAGGTGCCGAGTAACCTGCCTTGGACAACGGCTGCGATGGCCGAACCTCTCGCTATTGCTCTGCACGGGATCTCGCGACTGCGCCTCGCAGCCGGCGAACACGTGGTGATCATCGGGGCGGGGGCGATCGGGTCCTTGTCAGCAATGGCAGCCCTTTCCGTGGGCGCCGTTCCAATCATGGTGGATATCAGCGATCCCAAGCTGAGACTTGCAGAGACCTACGGAGCGCGTTTCGCTGTAAATTCGGCAACGGAGGATGCGATCGGGCGCGTCAGGGAGATCACCGGCGGTCGGATGGCAGAAGCCGTCATGGAGATTTCGGGTGCGAACGAGGCAGTTGTCAGCAGCTTCGAATACGTCGCCAACGCCGGGCGAATCATCCTGACGGGTTGGGCAAAATCCCCGCTGACGATCGATACCCGCGTCATCACCCGCAAAGAGATCGACGTACTCGGCCAGCGCAATACCGATCTGACCGAAATTTCCAAGGCCGTCCAGATGATCTCCACAGGCGAGGTCGACGTCATGGCGGTCGTTACCTGGACCGTGCGCTTCAACGACATGGCGCAGACGGTCGCGCACATCGCCGAGCAACCAGGAGCGAACCTGAAGGTCGTGGCCTCCCTCTGAGGCAGCAATTCCCCACCCCGCAATTGCGGGCCCTTGAATGGGAGCAGGAGTACATATATGACTTCGGCAGAGATCGTAGATCATGGGTATCGCCAGGGTTTTTTGCAGCTTCTGGCGATCAAGGATTCTGACATCCGTATCATGACGCTCGCGCAGGGGCGCGATGCCGTGGACAAGGGCATCCACATCGGAGGGGCCTTCAGCGCCGTGATCCCCCTGGTGAGCCTGTACTACGGCGGGATTATCCGTTTTGATGTCGAGCAGCCCACGCGCATCGGACAAGACATGTTCGTGCTGAGCAAGGGTCACGCCGTCGCCTCGATGGCGTCCGTGTACGCCGACCTCGGCTACTTCGATCGGTCGGTCCTCAAAGGGTCCCGATCGGCGGAAAGCATTTTGAACGGTCACCCCGGCCCCCTGTTGCCGGGCGTCCATATCTCGACCGGCCCCGAAGGACACGGACTGCCCGTAGCCCAGGGCTTCGCTCTTGCGGGGAAGCAGACGCCCCTCTTTGATGTTTTCTGCCTCACCGGTGACGGGGAGCTGCAGGCAGGGATGATCTGGGAAGCGGCAATGTATGCGGGGGCCAGACACCTGGACAACCTTTGCGTGCTGGTGGACAAGAACGAAGGGCAACTCGACAACCCGAAGAGCCTGCACTTCCCAATGCCGCACGTCAGGCAGATGTTCGAATCATTCGGTTGGCGGGTGTTCGACATCGACGGGACCCAGTATGGCCCGGTGCTGGATGCCTTGGAGGTCTTCCGCTACGGCGAGCGCGACGGGCGACCTACCGCCATTATCTGCAACACCCGCAAGGGCTGGGGAGGGTTCTCCAGCTTCATGGTGGGGCATAAGGTTGAATTGCCGGACGCGCTGACTCGGCAGGAGATGAGTCTGCAACAGGAGCGACGTCGAGCACGGGCTGCGTGCTTTCTGCAGCTCCTTGACGCCACGGAGGCACCCGAGGTACGGCGACGACTCCTGGCGCAAGCGGCCGCCATGCGGCTGGAGGTCGATGAGGGGGCAGGGGTGATACAACCGGCCGCTGCACGTGTCCTCACTCGCAGGGCCACCGCCCGGGACAAGCGGGTGCGTTACGAGGAATCCGATCTGCCAAGCCTGGAAATCGGGACGGAAAGCTCGGTCAACGCGGTCATCAGCCAGGCCATGAAGACGTTCGCAGCCGGCGGACAAGTGGTCTCGGTCGACGCGGACCTAGGGACCACGAGTGGCCTGGAGGCTGGGGTCGGCTACGCCGATCAAAGCAAGGCCCTGAACGTCGGTGTGGCCGAATCGAATATGAGCTGCATAGGCGAAGCCTTCGCCGTTCTGGGCTACAACACTTGGGTCAGCACTTTCTGCCCCTTCTTCGACTGGCGTGTTCTGCGCCGCATAGCGATCAATTACCAGGAACGTGCGGAGGTGATGGCCGCCGGGGGGTGGCTTTCGGGGCGGCACAACATCGACCTCACCTTTCTGGCCACGGCGAGCAATTTCGAGACCAGAACCAATGGTGCTACCCACATGGGGAACGATGACGCGCTTGTTTTCGGCCAGATCGCCCACATCAGGATAGTTGACACGAGCTGCCCCAACCAGGTGTTGGCCGTCGTGAAATGGATCATGGAGGGCAACAAAGGGCTGGTGTACCTCAGGATTATGCGTGCGTCCTCGCCAGTCTTGTACGCTCCTCATTCGACCTTCGAGTATGGGAGGGGATACTGGTTGTGGGGCGATGATCGTGCAGCCGCGTTCCTCGTCTCGAGCGGCCGCGGCGTACACGAGGCGCTCCAGGCGGCTAGGACGCTGGAAGGGTCCGGCGTCCGTGTCGGCGTGGTGGATATGCCATCGATCGACGCGGAGCTCATCATGAAGCTCTATGAATCTGGCAAGCCCGTAGTCATCGAGGAGCAGAACAACGGCTTCATATGGGCCCAGGCCCAGAGTGTTTTTTTGCGCTCTCAGCGGACCGTGGACACACGCATGCTCACCGCAATAAACACGCTGGACGAGTCAGGGCGGCCGCGGTTCATTCACTCTGCAACTTACCCGCAGCTTTTGAAGGCGTTCGGGCTGGGTTCCGGACAGCTTGCCGCAAGGGTGAGGGAGTTGTTGGTGTAGGCCTGAATGAATAACAGGCTGATGAATTGCCGATGAACATATCCAGCGGGCCAAATACATGTCAGAGACTTGAGGGAGAGAGAAGGACATGCTGCAGTATTACCAGGCAAGATACCAGATCCGTCTTGGACTCTTGCCGACGCGAAGGAATCTCAGCCGCCCCAACTTGTTTAATCGTGATTTTGCCATCGCGGAGAAGAACAAAGTCGAAGTGTACCTGAAGGCGATAGGGGTAGACTATGTCAACCTCGACTTCCTGAACGACGAAGGGCTTATCTTTCGGGGAGCGGATGCTGATGCTGCGGTTGAACACTTCCGTGCGCAGAGAATAGATGCCCTTTTCGCCCCACACTGCAATTTCGGAACAGAGGACGCTGTGGCCAAGGTCGCGAAGAAGCTGGGGGTTCCCCTGCTCCTTTGGGGGCCTCGCGACGAAGCGCCAGAGCCTGGGCTGAATCGTCGGCGTGACAGTCAATGCGGCTTGTTCGCCACCTCCCGCGTCTTAAAAACCCTTGGGGTGCCATTCTCCTACATCACGAACAGCCGGGTGACCGACTCAGTGTTCGAGCGCGGTTTCACGAACTTCCTGGCCGCAGCAGCCGTGACTAAGAAATTCAGAAACATGCGGGTCGGGCAGATCGGAGTCCGTCCAGCCTCCTTCTGGTCGGTCAAAGTGAATGAGGCCGAGCTCCTGGAGCGGTTCGGCGTGGAGGTGGTCCCTATTACTGTTCAGGACATTCGCCAGATGATGGACGCCCTGATCAATGACCGCAGGGATGACGTGGCCGCTGAGGTGTCCTCGATACGATCACGACTCGATTCCATTACAATTAGCGACGACTCACTTGCCCGCGTCGCTGCCATGAAGCTTGCTGTGCACAATTGGGCGAAAGAGGAAAACCTCGACACAGCCGCGGTGTTCTGTGGGGCCGGTATCCGTCAATTGACCGGCATCATGCCGTGCTTCGCGCTTTCGGAGCTGACGGACGACGGCTTTCCCGCCATATGCGAGACCGACTTGCACGGCTGCGTCACTGCCGTGCTCACTCAAGCCGCCGCGGGATCCGACCGCCCCGTATTTCTTGCGGATATGACTGTGCGCCATCCGGAAAATGACAATGCGGAATTGCTCTGGCATTGCGGCGTATTTCCCCATTCACTGAAAAAGATAGGCACCCGCTCCGCTCTCACGAACCACTATGGTTCCTCCGTTCCCGGCGCCGGCAGCTGGGAAATCAAAGGCGGGGATCTCACCATCACCCGATTCGATGGAACGACCGGTGACTATCGCCTTCTTGTGACAAGAGGCAAGGGAATTGAGGGCCCAGTGACAGGCGGCACGTACGTCTGGGTAGAGTTCAAAGACTGGCCCGAGCTCGAGCACCGTCTTATATTCGGCCCTTACATCCATCACTGTGTGGGCATCCATGCGGATGTCACCGCAGCCTTCTTCGAGGCTTCCCGATACATGTCTGATGTCACTTTGGATTTGGTCGACCCGACATCACAGGAAATCGAGAAGTACCTCAGAGGATAGATTTCCATAACGCATCCGAGAGGAAGATTGGGAAATTCGAAGAGTCAGGATTTGATGACGGAGCTCATCAAGGCAGAAGATGGTGGATATGCAGTTCCTGCTTTTACGCGCTGTCGATTCGGACATTAAGCACATGGTTATAGGACGCGCGGACCTGTGGCAACGTCGTCAACGAAAGGGAACTTGAAGTTGAGAACGCGCCGGTGTTCCGGCAGCGATCTGGCGCAAGCCCTTGCAGATCGATGAGCTACAAATGCCACGGGGTACAAATGTCACGGTGTACCGTGACCGCCGTGGCCGCAAATGTCATCGAGCACGATGAACGCTATGCCCCAGAGATGACTCGAACATCCGACCTACGGTTTAGGAATCCGGGCTATGCGCTGGTCGTCGCGTGGCGTTTTGTAGCCGCCCAAAGCTCCCTGTGCCTTACTGTATATCGCGAAGGGATTTAGCGCAAGCGGAATGCAGCTTTGTGATTCTTTCTGTAGCGCTCCGAAGCGTGACAGAGCAGGGCCGCCAGTCACAATTCCAGTCACACCTGAGACGGCTCCGCTGCTCCAGTGCGCCGGCGGCGATCCCGTCCTTGACCTCTCCCACGGCGCGCGGCGCTCCACCGTCGACGGCCTTTAAGGGAAACACGGCGCTTGACAGGAATGCGGAGATGCTGTTGGCCATGCATCCAGTCTGGACCGGCCAATTGAATCGTTTCGGAAATTGTGCCGCCTTCCTTACTACCCGGGACGTACCTTCGGCTCTGGGGAGTTGCACCGCTGACGGACGACGGATCCCCGACGTGGACGACTCGGGACAGCCCGGGCCGTGCGCGCCATCAAACTTGCGTGGCCCCGGCGATCGCGGTATGCTTAGCGCCCGAAGCTGAATCGGTTGCCGCGTTCTCGCGTCCGGGACTGACAGGAAGGAGGTCGTGATGGCCGAGTTTCGCACGTACGAGGAGTCGCGCAGGCACCGTCCGCCGCCGGTCTGGTGGACACCTACCATCGACCGCAAGGTCTTGAAGGAGCTCATGAAGAGGAACAACTACCAGGCCTTCCTCAGCCACGGAGGATATTTCCTGCTGCTTGCTGCGGTGGGCGTGGTCTCGGCACTGCTCTACCAGGCCGGCTCCCTCTGGGCCATCCTCGCCTTCTTCGTCTACGGCACCCTGTTCGGGATGTCGAACTCCAAGGTCCACGAGAGCCTCCACAACACTCCCTTCCGGATCAGTTTCCTGAACGAGATCGTCTACTACTTCGCCTCGGCCATGGAGATCCGCTGTCCGCTTTCCACCCGGTGGAGCCACATGAACCACCACTCCTACACGATCATCAGGGACACCGACCTGGAAATCCAGGCTCCCCGGCCGGTGAAGCTTTGGAAGGTGTTGATCGAGTTCTTCGACCTGTTCAGCCTGCCTTTTCTCTTGCGTACGCTGGTCCTTCACACCGTGGGGATCCCCACGAAGGAAGCCCGCAGGGTCGTGCCGCAGTCCGAGTTCTGGAAGGTCTTCTGGTCCAGCCGGTTCACGCTGGGCCTGCATCTCGCCGTCATCGCCCTGGCGATCGTCCTGAAGAGCTGGCTCCCCATCCTGTTCTTCACGCTCCCGCGGCTGTACGGCGGATGGCTTATCTGGGCTCTCATTTTGGTCCAGCACTCAGGCCTGGCGGAGGACGTGCTGGACCACCGGCTGAACACCCGCACCATCCACCTGAACCCCTTCCTCTCCTTCCTGTACATGCACATGGAGTACCACATCGAGCACCACGTCTTCCCGACCATCCCTTTCCACGCGCTGGCGAAGTTCCGCAGGATAGTGGATTCCCAGATGCCGAAAGCGTGCACGAGCCTGTGGGACGCGTTCCAGGAACTGGTCCCTGTCCTGCTGAAGCAGAGGCACGACCCGAACTTCTTCATTCACCGGGAGCTGCCGGACGGAGGGTCTGCGTAAGCGGAGGGATGGACATGGACGAGACGAACGACAGAAGATGGGTTGCAGCCTGCGCCGCGGATGCAATCGAGGTGGAGGACGCTCTTCGCGTCGAGCTGCAGGGCAAGGTCTACGCCGTGTTCCATACCAGGAGCGGGTTTTATGCCACCGAGGGGCTGTGCACTCACGAGCAGGCCAACCTTGCGGACGGCGTGATCGAGGGGGACTACGTGAGTTGCCCCAAGCACAATTCTCTCTTTCACATTCCCACGGGCAGGGCCATGCGAATACCAGCGCGGGAGGCCCTGAAGACTTTCCCGGTGAAATCCGAAGGGGGCAAGCTGTTCATCGGCCTGCCCGTCTGAGCTTCCCCTTCTTGAGGGTGCGCCACAGGTGTTCGGCGGCCCCTCCTCCCTGCGCGCGGGACCATCTCCGCTACGATCCGGCACGCAGCTCGTGCGGGATCACGATGAACCCGGCTGGCCGTCTACGTTGACATGCGAATTCATGTGTGCTATCGTGAATATTCTGGTTATCTCTCATCCCAACCACGAGGAGGAAAGTATGAAGAGACTACTCTGGGTGCTTCTGTTCTTCTTGGTTGCCGCGGGTCTCTTGCTCGGCGCCGGCCCGAAAATCACGTTCTGGTCGATGCAGCAGAGTGCAGCGGACCTCAGAACCCGCCAGGAGAAGGCACTAAAAGACTTTGAGGCAAAGAACAACGTTCAAGTGGAGCTTACTGTTTTCCCTTACAGCGAATTGCAGGACAAGCTGCTCACTGCCATGGGAGCAGGGCAAGGACCTGATGTTCTGCTGATCGACCAGATCTGGGTTGCCCAGTATGCGACGGCTGGATTCATCCAGGCACTCGATAATCTTGTTGCGGGTTCGTCGCTCAAAGCGACCGATTTCTTCCCCGGCGCATGGGGCGCAGCCCATTTCCAAGGAAAGCAGTATGCCGTTCCATTCGATGTGGGCGTGTGGGCGTTGCTGTATTACAACAAGGACATGTTCAAGGCCGCCGGATTGGATCCTGAGAAACCTCCAGTCACATGGGACGATTTCTACAGCGTTGGGAAGAAACTCACAAAAGCCAACCAATACGGGACCGCCATCTGGGTCGGCACCGGCGACGCCGTGCAGTGCGTCTGCGATGCTTTAGTTGCCTCTAACGGCGGAAAGGTCGTCGATGATTCCGGCAAGAAGTCGCTCTTGAACCAGCCCCCTGCTGTGCAGGCTTTCGACTACTACAAGAAGCTCAATACGATCAGCCCGCCTGGGACGGTGGGCCGGAGTGAAGAGGATTCCTTCAAGCTGTTTACGGCCGGGCAGGTCGCCATGTTCCTCTACGGCGAGTGGGGCCAGGACACCATCGCTGTTCGCGCGCCGAACTTGAACTACGGTATGGGGCTGTTTCCAAGGCCTGCAAACGGCAAGTCGATCGGAACATTCGGCGGCTGGGAAATGGCGATCAACAGCAAGAGCCAGCACAAGGACGCTGCATGGAAGCTGATTGCGTCTCTTGGCGAAGCGAAAGTAAATCAGCAGGTCGCTTCACTTACCCCTGCGAACGTGACGGCCGCTGATGTGTTTCTCAAAGCGAACAGAAAGTATCCGGATGTAATCTATAAGCAGCTCACGACAGCGCTTTACAGGCCGTTGGTTCCGAACTATCCGGCAATCGCCGAAGTGCAGCGCGCGGCAACGCAGCAGATTCTGCTGGGGCAAATGGCCACAAAGGCCGCCCTCGACCAGGCAGTGCAGAAGATAGACCAACTCCTGGGCAAATGACGCATCCGGGTGAGCGCAACGGGCGGGCCAGCGATGGCCCGCCTGCGTCATCAGCTACGGATGTGGACCGATCGTGGATGGGTTCCACGAACCGGCAGAAGCGTCGGCGGCCAACAGCCGCACGACGCTCCAGTCTTGCAGAAGAAAACGACACCCTCTTGGGATACATCTTTACGGGCCCGTCCCTCGTCATACTGGCGGTCATGTTGTTCATCCCGATGGGGTATTCGATTGCTCTGTCCCTGTTCAGGACGTCGATGGCAAACTCCATCTATACGTTTGTTGGATTTCGAGGCTTCTTGGACGCCTTAATGAACGGGGACCTGTGGCGGATCGTCATCAACTCGGTTGCCTGGACGGCCGCGGTGGTTGCGGGGCAGCTCGTGATCGGCATGGCCGGAGCGATGCTGCTTGCCGATCCGTTTCCGGGCAGGTGGCTGGTTCGAAGTCTCGTGATCTTGCCCTGGGTAATACCCGGCGTCGTGGCGGCACTGATGTGGAGGCTCATCTACGACGCGCAGCTTGGATTGCTGAATGCGTTTCTGACGAAGATCGGACTGATGCAGCTCGCGAGGGAAGACTGGCTCGGGGATCCGAATCTCGCCCTGTGGGCGACGGTCCTGACGGGGATCTGGAAAGGATTCCCGTTTTCCATGGTGATGTGTCTGGCGGCACTCCAGAACGTGCCGCGCGAGCTGTATGAGGCTGCGGACATGGACGGCGCACGGCCATTCCAAAAGTTCAGGTACGTGACCGTTCCGAGCATCAGCGATGTGGTGCGCACCGTCGCGCTGCTCATTTCCATCTGGACCTTCAACTATTTCGAAATCATTTGGGTCCTGACCAGAGGCGGGCCCGTCGGGTCGACCCACATATTCCCGACGTTTATCTACCAGATCAGCTTTCGCAACTTTGATTATGGCGAGGCCTCCCGTTTCGCGGTCATCAGCTTTGTGATCGTGAGCGGGTTCAGCCTCCTGTATATACGTCGCCTGAGGAGCACACGGCAAATCTAAGATGCGCGGTGACGGTATGCAACGATTTCGGGTCGAACGGTCATGAGAAGCATCCTTCGCGCCGTGGGCATCCTGCTCCTGCTGCTCTTCGTTCTGGCGCCATTTGCGGAAATGCTGTCCATGGCGTTGAAGGGCCCGAAGGAACAGTTCGTGATTCCCCCGACCTTCTTGCCCCGGCATGCGACCGTCGAGAATTTCGTCGACGCATGGAATCAGCCGAACTTCTCGCGGTACTTTTTGAACAGTCTCGCCGTCACGATCTCGACGACCCTGCTGGTCAGCGTGATTGCCATCTTCGGCGCCTATGGCTTCACGCGGCTGAAGTTCCGGGGGCGAGGGTTCTTCTTCGTCATCATCCTTTTCAGCCAGATGTTCTGCCTGGCGGCCATCATGGTGCCCTTGTACAGGATCCTCGGCAATCTCGGTCTGATCGATACCTACGCCGGGCTCGTGATCGCCTACGTTGGCTTCAACGTGCCCGTGGGGGTGTGGCTCCTGCGTAGTTTCCTGGTATCGATACCGCTCGAGCTTGAAGAAGCCGCACTGGTTGAGGGCTGCACGAAGCTGAAGGCATTCGTGAGGGTGGTGCTTCCGCTGATGCGATCGGGGATCGGGGCTACCGCGGCCTACATCTTCTTCGTCTCGTGGCAGGAGTTTCTCTTCGCGCTGATATTCATGACCTCGCAAAACCACCGAACCCTGCCGGTTGGCATTCTGGATTTCGTCGGCCAATATGAGACCAACTGGGGGAACCTCATGGCCGCTTCGATCCTGGTCATCATACCGGTGTTTGTCATCTTCATCTTCCTGCAACGGCAGTTGATAGCGGGGCTCACGCAAGGGGCCGTAAAGGGCTGAGGGGCCCATGCGGCCGGGGCGTCATGGACACAGGTCGCGAAGGGAGGTCCTCATGGCCCTTACATCGAAAGAACGCTTACTCCGAGCGTTGAATCGGCAGACGCCCGACCGGCTTCCTGTGACGACTCATCACGTCATGCCCTACTTCACGAACACCTACATGAACGGCATCGGGCCGGACGAGTTTTTTGACTCCTTTGAGTTGGACGCGATTCGATGGCCGGTGCCGGTGAAAGCGGATGCATCGAAAGGGGAGTTCCTTGACCCTGCACAGGGACCGCCCAAGTTTCTCCAAATGTCAAGAGTATTGTCGAACGATTGGCGAATCGAGAGCGAACAGCTCTTGGATACCGAGTATCAGACAACGCGGTACACGGTTGTCACGCCGAAAGGCTCTCTCACGACCGTCCTGCAGGCAAACAGCTATACGGAATGGGTTTCTGAACGCCTGGTAAAGGAGAAGCCGGATCTGGACATCGTGGCAGCATATCAAACGACCCCGCTGTGTGATACGAATGCGGTTGCAAGAGTCGCTGAGGACTTTGGACAACGGGGCATCGTCCGCGGGTTTGTGGTTCCGTTCGACATTTATGGACAGCCGGGATGCTGGCAAGACTTCTGTTGCATACGCGGAACCCAGCAGGCGATCATGGATACCTATGATGATCCGCAGTGGGTGCATGAGTTCCTCGGCGTGCTGCAAAGACGAAAGCTCGCCTACGTCAGGTCCCTGAAGGGGTCACGTTATGATCTGATGGAGCTGGGAGGCGGGGACGCTTCCACGACCGTGATCTCGCCCAGGCTGTTTCACGAGTTCGTTGCACCCTATGACACACCTCTGATCGAGGCCGCCCACGAGGCGGGGGTTCGAATCGTGTATCACACGTGCGGAGGCATGATGCCAATCCTGGAAGACATCGCGGCGATGAAGCCGGATGCAATGGAGACGTTCACGCCTCCTGCAATGCACGGTGATACGGACTTGGCGGAGGCCAAGCGGCGAATTGGTGACAAGGTGTGCATAATTGGAGGCTTTGACCAGGGTCACTACTTCAAGGACTGCTCGCCGGAGGAAACTCGTGCCTATGTCCGAAGATGCTTTGAAACGGCGGGGACTGGCGGGGGCTACATTCTGGCGCCGTCGGACCATTTCTTCGACGCGGACGTGGCGCTCGTCCGGGCGTATGCCGCGGAGGCGAGATCGTGCCTCTACAACCAATCCGCTGGAACCTCCCCAGCCTCCCTCGGTGAAGGCCCCTGAGGCGACGGGCAGAAGGACAAGGAGGACGAAGCTGCGGAAGACATGCAGCCAGCGAGCGATACAAGAACAGCGATTGTCAGAACGATCTTTCTGAGCCCATGCTCAGGACTTGGTAGGGAGTTTGATGGGCGATGCCGGATTTGAACCAGTGACTTCTACCGTGTGAAAGCAGAAGCCCCTGTTTTCAAGCCGGTGCGGCGTGTCGCCCTTCAGAGCTCAACGTGGCTAATTGTATACCTTGCAGAAAGATGGGTCAAGCAGACCGTGGATCGTCGTTTCTCCATGTAGCAGGTTGTAGCCTACTGGGGCCGCTCTCAAGGTCAGAGTCAAGGTCAGAGTAGGATCACTGTAGCTGTCGTTACTGGTCGCCGTCCTTGCACTCACAGAAATGCCGAGCGCAACTTTGGCACAGCAGCCAGGGAATTGCGCAGCCACGGACGGGAGGCAAGGTACCGACTGCCTCACCTGATTCGGACCATGCTCCCTGCGAGCGAGTCGAACAGATTACCCGCCAGCCTTTTCGACGCACCCAGGCGGGTGGGATAGTAGTAGTCGGACTCGAACCAGCCCTTCTCCAAATAGTACGCGTAATCGCGGCTCGTGCTATCGAGCATGAGCCTCATGCTCGTTCGGGACATCCTGAAGATCATGAGCCAGAGAAGCGATGGCACTGGAAAGGCCGGCTTCTCAAGCCGTTCGTGGAACCGTCGGCTCAGCCGGGCCAGCGTCCTGTCGATCTTCTGCTGCGCCTTCTCCGTCATTGGCTCGAGGGTTCTCAGGCAACTGCCCTTCACTGTGTTGAACCCGAGGACCTTGCCCACGAAATCGAGGTACTTCACGATCTTGCCCCCGCCGCCTATGCCCTGGGCTACGATTGCAGTGAAGGCTTTCCCGTGAAAACGCGGGCGATGGCAGGCGAAGCCGAGCCGGTCGAGAAATGTCTTCATGAGCCCGGAGACCTGGAACGTATAGTTGGGAGTGGCGAACAAGACGCCGTCGGATGCTTCGATCTTCCTGATAAGCGCGTCCCGGTCGTCACGCAGGGGGCAGCTTTCTTCGCCCTTGTCAAAGCATACCTGGCAGCCCCGGCACGTCTCGAGCTGGTAATCCCCAAGGGGGATGATTTCGAACTCCACGTCGCCGAGCGCCT
>JBEKXR010000034.1:0-14245 GCA_049511935.1 Spirochaetia bacterium
GATACGGGCACGGGGATCCCCAAGGAGATCATCCCGCGGATCTTCGATCCCTTCTTCACGACCAAGGCAAACAGGGAAGGGACCGGCCTGGGCCTGTCCGTGGTCTACGGGATCGTCAGCAAGTACCGCGGCTCCATCGACGTGAGGAGCCGTGAAGGCCGGGGGACGCGCATGTCCCTGCACCTGCCCTGCATGGCCGCCACCGGACGGGGCGCCGCATGAAGGGACGTACCGTCCTCATCGTCGATGACGAGGAGGGAATCCGGCACGGCCTGATGACCATGTTCCGCAAGGAAGGGTTCACCGTGCACTGGGCCGCGGACGCGGAAGAGGCCGTGGCGGCGGCGGGCCGGCTTCCCGTGGACGTCGCCGTGGTGGACGTGCGCCTCCGCGGGGGCCGGTCCGGCATCGATCTGCTGCAGGAGCTGAAGAGGCTCGAACCCGACGTCGTGGTGATCGTCATCACCGGTTTCGGAAGCATCGACAACGCGGTGGCCGCCATGAAGGCCGGCGCGGCCGATTACTTCCTCAAGCCCATCGATAACGCCCGGTTGCTCGACGCGGTGCGCAGGAACCTCGCCCTGCGGACGCTGGCAACGGAAAACAGGTTTCTCCGCGACGAGCTGATGCGCCGTTCCCTCCCCCACGATTTCGTGGCGAACGACCCGGCCGTGCGCGCCCTGCTTGCCACCGCGGACAAGGTGAAGGACACCCCCGTGACGGTGCTCATCACCGGGGAGAGCGGGACCGGCAAGGAGGTGCTCGCCCGCTACATCCACTACACGGGCGCCCGCCGCGACGGCACGTTCATCTCCATCAACTGCGCGGCCCTCAGCGAGAGCCTGCTGCTCTCCGAGCTGTTCGGGCACGAGCGCGGGGCATTCACCGGCGCGGTGGAGCGCAAGAGGGGAAGGTTCGAGCTTGCCGACGGAGGCACTCTTTTTCTCGACGAGATCGGGGACATGTCCCTGGACACGCAGGCGAAGCTCCTGCGCGTCATCGAGGAGTCGCGTTTCGAGAGGCTCGGGGGGACCAAGAGCATCAGTGTGGACGCGCGGATCATCGCGGCGACGAACAAGGACCTCTCGAACCTGATGGGAGAGGGGCGATTCCGGGAAGACCTCTTCTACCGGATCAACGTCGTGTCCCTGCACCTCACCCCCCTGCGCGAGCGGCGGGGCGACATCCCCGCCCTCGTCGAGCATTTCCTGGAGAAGTACAGCGAGAGATACACCCGCGAACGGGTGCAGCTGGGACGTGAGACGATGGCGGCACTCGAAGCGTGGGACTGGCCGGGAAACGTGCGGGAGCTGGAGAACACGGTGAACCAGATCGTGCTCCTCGGCGAAAAGAGCTTCCTCACGCCCGGCAGGCCGGGCGCAGTTCCCGGTCCGCGCCGCATCGCGGGAACGCGCACACCCGGAGCGGGCCCTCTGAAGGAGGGATTGGACGCCGTGGCGGGGCAGTACGAGCGCCGCGTGATCGCCGACTGCCTGAAACGGAACGGCGGGAACAAGTCGAAGACGGCGCGGGAGCTCTCGATCACGCGGAAGACTCTTGCGCAGAAGATCGCGAAATACGGGTTGTCGCAATGAATCGCCCTGTTGCCTCTGCCACGAGCGAACCCTCCGCATCGTAGAGCCAGCCGCGCGTCGACAGCACGCGTCCACGCGCCTCCTCCACCTTTCCCCGCGCGCGGATGAGGGCACCCGTGTCCACCGCCTTCTGGTAGCGCACCGTGATCTCCGCGGTGACGGCCCTCTGGGCCATACCCAGGCAGGCGTGCGCCATGATCTCGTCCAGCAGCGTGGCGAGCAGCCCGCCGTGCGTCATGCTCTTCCAGCCCGAGAACCACGAGGGCACCTCGAGGTTCGTCTCCGCCGATCCCTTGTCGGGATAGGAGATGGACAGGTGCAGACCGCGTTCGTTGTCGACACCGCAGCAGAAGCAGAGTGAGTCACGATTGATGGGGCCGTTCATGGGCACACAATAAAGCAAAGCCGTCGGCGTGTCAGGCGGGAATCTGCTATGATGCGGTATGCGCACCACGCACAAGACGAATGCTCTGCGCATGCTGGAGTCTCTCGGCATCGCGCACGAGGTCGCCACGCACCCGGTCGGTGAGGAACATTTCGACGCGGTGGAGGTGGCGCGGCTCCTCGGCATCAGCCCCGATATCATGTTCAAGACCCTCGTGGCCCGCGGCGGGCCGGAAGAGATCTTCGTGTTCTGCGTTCCCGGGAACTCGGAGCTGGACCTGAAAAAGGCGGCGCGCGTCACCGGGGCCCGGAGGGTCGACCTTGTCGCGCTCAAGGATCTCACGACGCTCACGGGGTACGTGAGGGGCGGCTGCTCGCCCATCGGCATGAAGAAGAGGTTCCCCGTCTGGATCGACGAGATCGCCGCGGCACAGGAGAAGATCTGCGTGAACGCCGGTGCGCGGGGGATGCAGGTGATCGTTGCACCCTCCGATCTCCTTCGCGCCGCCGACGCCCGCTACGCGGACCTGGTGTAGAAGAATCGATCACGTCGCCGCCTCGCGGGCCCCGCACGCGTCCGCGAACATTGACCGGCGGGGCGCGACGTGCATACTATGTCGCAACCTGAATGAGCACACGATACTCCCGCACACTGCCCGGCGCGGCCGCGGCCGCGATCACCGTTGTATTCTGGGGCTCGGCGTTCGCGGGCATCCGTGCGGGTCTCCATTCGTACTCCCCCACGCACCTCGCCCTGCTGCGCTTTCTCTCCGCCTCGGCGGCCCTTGCCCTCATCGTTGCACGCCCGGGAATGCGTCGGCCTGTGATCCGGGATGTTCCCCTCGTCGTGCTTCTCGGCCTCCTGGGTTTCGCGTTCTACAACATTGCGCTGAACATCGGCGAGCAGAGCATTCCGTCCGGTCCTGCCGCGCTTCTCATCCAGACCCTGCCTATCTGGACCGCTCTGGCAGCAATCATCTTCCTGGGTGAGCGGCTGCGGACCTGGGGATGGGTCGGAATCGCGGTCAGCTTCGCAGGGGCCCTGGTGATTGCATTGGGCAAGGGCTCAGGCATCACCCTGAGCTGGGGCGCGGGCTTGATCCTCCTGGCTTCCGTATCGGCGAGCGCCTACAACATCATCCAGAAGTCCATGCTCGACCGCTATCGCCCCCTGGAGATCACCACCTGGGCGATCTGGGCCGGAACACTTCTCCTGCTCCCCTTCGCCGGCGGCCTGGTCGGCGAGGTGCGCGCCGCGCCGACCGCCGATACCCTCGCGGTGGTCTACCTCGGGGTGGGGCCGGCCGCGCTCGCCTACGTCACGTGGGCCGTTGTGCTCTCGCGCCTGCCGGCATCGCGCGCCTCGAGCATCCTCTTCGTCGTTCCGGTGATCGCGTTCCTTGTCGGCTGGGTCTGGCTGGGCGAGGCTCCCACTTTGGAGGACCTTGCCGGCGGCATCCTCGCCATGGGAGGTGTCGCCCTTGTGAACACGCTGGGACGGGCGAAGGAGGAGTGAGTCAAAAAAAGCCCCCGGCGCCGCCGGGGGCGTTCAGCTGAATTGCCTTCTCTTACCAGACCTTGAGGAGCGTCCCTGCTCGCGAAAGATACCACACGAGGATGATCCCCGTGACGACCGCGATGCTGAAGAACCAGATATACAGCGAGCCGCCCTCTTCGCGGGACGCCAGGCCGATGATGATCGATATGACCAACGCTGCCAGGAAGCCGACCAGAGCGAAGATGCCCGCGATCAGTACCTCAGTGTAGATTGCCACGTAGCAGAAGGCGAAACTGAACACGAGGAGGAGGAAAAGTCCGAAGATGAACACGAGGAAGTTCCTAGTCATGTGCTGCTCCTTTATCGCTGGATTTCTCTGTTAGGGTTCCCGCCGTTGACGGCACTCTTTCACTTATCCTACTCACTTTTCGGCGAAAATCAAGTGCGGGTACAGCCGACAATGGCTCACACGGCGATGCGTGCCGCCAGTGTCTCCGCCTGTGCCACCATCTCCTCGAGGAGGGCAAGTCCCTGCGCCCAGAACCCCGGATCGGTGAGGTCGACGCCGAGTTTCCCCACAATTGCCGCCGGCCAATCCGATCCACCAGCCGCGAGCATCGCGACGTAGCGCTCGGGGAAGTCGCGGCCGCCGGACAGGTACCGGCTGTACAACGCGCGCACGAGCAGATCCCCGAAGGCGTACGCGTACACGTATCCGGGGGCGTGGATGAAGTGCGTGATGTAGCTCCACCAGATCCCGTAGTCTTCCCTGAGGGTGACGCTGCCTCCGAACATGGCGCGCTGCGTGTCCAGCCAGATGCCCGAAAGGGCCCCGGTCGTGAGCTCACCCTGCGTCCTGCGGGCCGTGTGCGCTGCCTCCTCGAACCTGTTCATGGCCACTTGGCGGAAGACCGTGGCGAACGACGATTCGATCTCCCGCACGAGCATCGAGAGCACGACCTTCGGATCCTGCTCGCGGGAGAGCAGGTCGTGGAACACGAGGGTTTCGCCGAATATCGACGCGGTTTCGGCGGTGGTGAGAGGGGTGTTCTGCTCCAGAACGCCCTTGTCCCGGGCGAGATACTGGTGCACGCCGTGGCCGAGCTCGTGGGCGAGGGTCATCACGTCCTGCGCCGTGCCCTGGAAGCTCAGGAGGACATAAGGGTGCACGGAGGGGACGGTGGAGCTGCTGAACGCGCCTCCCCGCTTGCCCGGGTGCACTGCGGCGTCGATCCACCCCTTCTCGAAGAAGAGGCCGGCGATCTCTGCCATCTTCGGATGGAATCCCGCATACGCGGCAAGCACCCTGTCCCGGGCCTCCGTCCACGAGAATCGACCCTCCGCGACGGGCAGGGCTGCAGAGCGGTCATAGTCGAAGAGCTCGTCCAGCCCGAGCAGGCGCCGCTTGAGCCCGTAGTAGCGGGCAACGATGTCGTAGCGTGCTGTCACGGCACGGATGAGCGCATCGACCGTGGCATCCTCCACCTGGTTGTCCATGTTGCGAGCGGAGATCCACGTGGGATACTTCCGCAGCCGGTCCTCAGAGGCTTTCTCCGCGAGCAGCGTGTTGAAAGCAAAGGTCGTCGATCGCTGGATTTCCCGCAGGCCGCGCGTGAGCGCCGCCGCGGCGCGCTCTCGGGTCCCCCTCTCCGGGGAGTAGAGCTGGCGAAGCACGACTTCTGCGGGGACCCGCCGGGCGTCCCACTCGAAGAGGGTGGCGGCCAGGGTCTCGTCGAAGTACCGGGTCCACGCCTGCCGCCCGGTGACGGATTTTTCGGAAAGGATCTTCTCCTCGGGTTCTGACAGGAGGTGCGGCCTGGAGCGGCGCGCGATCACCAGCCAATGTTTCCAGCGGAAGAGCAGGGGATCGTCGATAAGCTTCTGCGCCGTCTCTTCGGGTGCGTTCGCCCGTTCGATGTCCAGGAAAACACCCTTCTGCGCGAGGAGCGACTGGCGCTCCGAAACCTTCTGGAGGAGCGCTCCGCGTGCCGGATCGTCGCTCTGGGTGGACCAGGAGAGCGATGCGTAGCTCTCGGCGCGGCCGACAGCCTCGAGGACCTCCTCGTATTCGGAAAGGAGGTCGCGCATCTCGGCCGCCGAGAGGGCGGCGATCCTGCCCCTGTACCGGGCGGCGAACGCGTCCACGCGGCGCTCGGCCTCCGCGAGAATGCCCTCGATGCCGCGGTCGGCGGGCGGGGAGACCAGGTCGTCGAGATTCCAGGTGACATCTCCGGCGCCGCCGGTTGACGCGGCGGTCTCGGCCGTGTCCTTCATCTCAGCGATGCCTCCGCGCGGTCCAGGGCCGCAATCCGTTCTGCCAGCGTGGGATGAGAATAGTGGAAGAAACTGTACAAGGGATGGGGCGAGAGGTTGGACAGGTTGTCTTTGCTCAGCCGGAGAAGCGCCGATTTCAGGCCCGCGGCGGACCCGACGCCCTGGACGGCGAATCGATCCGCCTCGTATTCCTGCCTCCGGGAGCGAACCGTGAACAGCGGCTGAAGAAAGAAAGTGAAAGGGCCCGAGCAGAATGCCAGGAGCACGAGCAGTGAATGGTACCCGGGCTGGGCGAACCCGAAGGCCTGGTACAGGGGCGTCCAATGCACGAGGAGGCTGAGGATCCAGAATCCCACGAGCGAAAGGGCCACCGAGATGGCAAGGCCCTTCTTGATGTGGTTGCGTTTCTCGTGCCCGATCTCGTGCGCGAGCACGGAGACGATCTCCTCCTCGATGTGCGAGCTCACCAGCGTGTCGAAGAGCACGATGCGCTTCGCCCGTCCGAGGCCCGTGAAATATGCATTCGAGTGACGGGAGCGCTTGCTGGAATCCACGACGAAAATGCCCTTTGTCCTGAAGCCCAGCCGGGATGCAAGGTCCATGATCCGGTTCTTCAGCGGCCCGTCGGGAAGCGGCGTGAACTTGTTGAACATCGGGGCGATGACCAGCGGCGCGAGAATGCTCATGATGAGCTGGAACGCCGTCATCGCGCCGAAAGCCCAGATCCACCAGAACGGCCCCGTCCTGTCCATGAACCAGAAGAGGGCGAGCAGGACGGGAATTCCGATGACGGCGGAGATGGCCAGGCCCTTGAGCATGTCGATGACAAAGAGCTTCGGCGTCGTTCTGTTGAAACCGAACCGGGCCTCGATGACGAAGATCGAGTACACGGAGAAGGGAAGCCGGATCACTCCGAAAACGAGGGACACGGCGGCCATGAAGAGGATGCCCTGGAAGTAGGGATGCAGGGGCAGGGAACGAGCGGCGGCGTCGAGGAACCCGAGGAACCCCGTCAGAACGATCGCGAGGAGCGCGGCTGATGACACCGCCCCCGAGATCAGCCCGAACCTGCCGTGGACGAGCGTGTAGCTCACCGAACGCGCGTGCGTCTCGGCATCCACGATGCCGGCGAACGCCGCGGGGACGGCGGCGGCGTTCTTCCTCACGTGCCCCAGGTTGAGCAGTGTGAGGGTGAATTCCCACCCGAGGTCGAGGAAGAAGAAAATGAGAAAGAGCATGAGCACGATGCGAGCAGTCACGTCTTTCCCTTTCGAATTGAAGCTACCCGCGCACGAAGGCAAAAGCAAGACGGATATGACTGCGGCGGGCCCTTCGGCGATTCGTGCTGCGGAGGCTGACGGGACGAAACTTGCCCCCGGGGGCTTCGAGCGGCCTCGGGCGCCTCCAAAAAAACTTTTGCATTCACGCCGAACACCGTGTACTATTCACCACAATAGGAGGCGAACATGAAGCTGACGATCGCGCATCAGGACAAGTACTCTCGCGGCCAGTTGATCCTCCGAACCCTGTTCGGGGCCATCTACATCGGCGTCCCGCACTTCTTCCTCATCCTCATCGTGGGGATCTGGTCGGCTATCCTGTCTTTCATCACGTTCTGGATCGTTCTTTTCACGGCGAAGTTCCCTGAAAACATCTTCAACTACCAGGTCGGGTTCCAGAACTGGGCTTTGAGGGTGCAGGCGGTCCTTGGGAACCTCGTGGACGGCTACCCCGCATTCTTCCCGAAGGGGACGAGCGACACCGTGAAGCTCGAAGTGCCGCGGCCTGACAGGGTCAGCCGGGGCCTCGTGATCCTCCGTGTCCTCTTCGGCGTCATCTATGTCGGCATTCCGCACTACTTCTGCCTTATCTTCCGCCAGATCGCCTCCAGCGTTCTCGGCTTCCTCGCGTGGTTTGCCATTCTCTTTGCAGGCACGTATCCCGCCCGCTGGCACGCCTTCAACGTGGGGACGTACCGCTGGAGCACCAGGATCACCCTGTACCTGGGATACTTCACGGACGAGTATCCGAAGTTCTCGGGCAAGGAGTAGCCAACCCTTTCGCGCCCGTGCTCGCGATTGCGGTGCGTGTGCGCGCATTTCTTTTGAATCGATGACCTGCCGGGGCCTCGCGAGAGGCCCCTTGCGGGCTCCCGATCGCGCCTATATCCTCACCCCCGAGGAGCGAACCCCATGAGCCCAGATGTTGCCTCCCCCTCCATCACTCTTCCTCAGCCCGGCGAGATTCCCGAACGCGAGAAAGAAGACGCCATGGGGGCGTACCTCATGATGTTCGCCTCATTCGCGATCGGGCTTCCCATCCCGCTGGTGAATCTCATCGCGTCGGTCATCTATTTCTTCGTCAACCGCAAGAATGGGACGTTCGTCGCGTTCCATGCCCTCCAGGCCCTCCTGGCACACGTGCCCGTGGTCCTATTGAACGCCGGTGTCGTCGGCTGGCTGGTCGGCATCCTCGTCACGCCGCCTCACGACATGTTCGGTCCCGCGTTTTTCTGGTACTTGTTCTTCGTCGTCCTGGTGAACATCGCCTGGATCGTCTGGTCCATCGTGGCTCTCGTCCACGCGCGCAAGGGACGCTTTATCTACATGCCCCTCGTCGGCCGGATGTGCTTTGCCCGGTACTACGGGCCGAAGGCGCACACGCGCCGCGCGCAGGCCTGGGAGAATCGTCCACCGGAGGGCTTTTGAGAGGCCCCCGCTCCGTCGCCCGTGAGATCGCTCTCCTCCTCGGTTGTGCCGCCGTCCTTGCGCTCGGCGCATTCGCCGGGCAGCGGCTCCTCGTCCCTCGAAATGCGGTTTCACCCGACATCGCGAAGAGTCTCGACGAGAGCCTCGGTTCCCTCATCAGGAACCAGATTATCGCCACGCAGAAGGTGATCGCCATCCCGCGGGTGAACGAGGATTTCGCCGTCATCGCCGACAGGCTGCGGAATGCGCTGCCCGCGCCCCGCATGAGCTTCGAAGTGATCGTCCTGGAGTCTCCCGAGATCAACGCCTTCACCCTTCCCGGGGGCACCGTCTGCGTCGATACGGGGCTCATCCGCGAGCTGCGCTCCGCGGAGGAGATGGCAGGCGTGCTCGGCCACGAGCTGTCGCACGCGGTCAACCGGGACCCTCTCACCCTGCTTGCGCGCCGTGTCGGGATGGCCGCCCTGATCAACGCGATGTCGGGGGGACAGGGTGGAACGGTCCTCGCCAACATGGCCCAGACCATGGTCGGCGTGCACTACGGCCGGGAAGCCGAGGACAGGGCCGACGCGTTTTCGGTGAGCCTGCTCGCCCGGGCGGGGATCCCGCCGGACTCCTTCAGTGATGCCCTGGAGCGCATCAAGGACTCGGACACGAAGGAACCAGGGCTGCTGAAGTATCTCGATCCCCACTCTCCCATCGACCAGCGGATCTCCAGGGCCCGCGATCTGGCGCGCCGACAGACCTTCACTCAGCGGCCGCTCGGGGTCGACTGGTCTGAGCTCGTGCAGGCGCTGCCGGGGCGATGACGACACGCGCCGCTGAGAGCGCACTTCTCCCCTTCCACCCTCTCATCCGCGAGTGGTTCCTCTCCTCGGTCGGCAGACCGACCGAGGTGCAGGCGCGGGCGTGGCCGGTGATCGCCCGCGGCGCGCACGCGCTCGTCTCGGCGCCCACGGGAACCGGGAAGACTCTTGCCGCATTTCTCTGGGGGATCAACCAGCTTGCCACAGGTTCCCTCAAGACCGGCAAGGTCCGCATCCTGTATGTCTCCCCGCTCAAGGCGCTCAACAACGACATCCAGAGGAACCTTCTCGCTCCGCTTTCCGCGCTCGAGGATGTCTTCCGGCAGGCGGGGGAAGCGCTTCCCCGCATCCGCGTTCTGACGCGCAGCGGCGACACGCCGACCGGCGACCGCCGGCGCATGCTCCGCAATCCTCCCGAGATTCTCATCACCACTCCGGAGAGCCTGAACCTCATTCTCTCCTCGCCCAACAGCAGGCTGATGCTCGACGGGGTCGCCACGGTCATCCTCGACGAGATCCATGCGGTGGCCGGTTCGAAGCGCGGCACTCATCTCGTCACGGCCGTCGACAGGCTGGTGCGCCTGTCAGGCGAGTTCCAGCGGATCGCCCTCTCGGCCACGGTGAAGCCTCTCTCGGCGATCGCGGACCTGGTAGGCGGATACACCCTGGTGTACCCCCTGCAACACGGGGAAGGCCGCACCGCGGCTCCGCCGCAGGCGGAGCCGGTGTACCGAAAGCGGCCGGTGCAGGTCGTGCACTGTCCCATGAGCAAGACCTACGAGCTGCGCGTCGAGTTCCCCGCGGGAGACATCGTCCCGGCGGGCCGGGGAGAAGAGCCGGTGTTCGACGCCATTGCCCGGGAGTGCCGGCGGATCATCGCTGAAAACCGCTCCACGCTCTTCTTCGTGAACTCCCGCCGGCATGCGGAAAAGCTCGCGCGGTTCATCAACGAGGGACTGCCGCAGCCCCTCGCCTGGTCCCACCACGGCTCTCTCTCCCGTGAGCTCCGCCTGGTCGTCGAGCAGCGCCTCAAGCAGGGGGAGCTGAAGGCGATCGTGGCAACCAGCTCGCTCGAGCTGGGAATCGATATCGGCTCGCTTGATCAGGTCATCCTCGTGCAGACTCCGTTCAACGTCGCCTCCGCGGTGCAGCGTCTCGGCCGCGCGGGGCACCGCGTGAACGAGCCCAGCAGGGGCGTCCTCTTCCCCCTGCACGGCAAGGACATTGTGGACGCCGCCGTCACGGCGAAGTGCGTCCGGGAGCAGGACATCGACGAGATCGCTCCCGTGGTCTGCCCGCTGGACGTGCTCGCACAGGTGATCGTTTCCATGACCTCCGTGGAGACCTGGAAGGCCGGCGATCTCTACAATTTCATCCGGGCAGGTTATCCCTTCCAGGCGCTTCCGCGCCGGCACTTCGACCTCGTCCTGGACATGCTGTCGGGACGCTACGAGGAAACGCGTCTCCGCGATCTGGCGGCCCTGGTGTCCTACGACCGCATCGAATCCACCCTGCGGGCAAAGGAGGCGGCCCGGCTGCGGCTGTCCATCAGCGGGGGCACGATTCCCGATCGCGGCTATTTCAGCATGCGGGCCGCGGATTCCAAGGCATTGATCGGCGAGCTGGACGAAGAGTTCGTCTGGGAGCGCTCCCTTGGTGACACGTTCGTCTTCGGCGCGCAGGGATGGCGCATCCAGAAGATCGACCACCAGAACGTGGAGGTGGTCCCCGTGGCGGCGCGGATCGGGATGTCGCCCTTCTGGAAGGCGGAAGAGAGAAACAGGGATTTCCACATCTCGGAGAGGATCTCGCGCGCGCTGGAAGATTGGAACCCGCGCCTGAACGACGGGCGCCTCGCGGCCGAATTGGAGCAGTCGCACGGGCTTGCACCGTCCGCGGCACGGGCGATGATCGGGTTTCTCGCCCGGCAGCGCGATGCGACGGGAGCCGATCTCCCTCATCGCCACCATCTGCTCGTGGAGCACACGCGGGATCCCGACGGCAAGGGGGAAGGGGCGAGCGTGGTCCTGCACACCCTCTGGGGCGGCCGGGTCAACCGGCCCTTCGGCCTCGCGCTCTCCGCCGCGTGGGAGGAACAGTTCGGGTTCCGGCCCGAGATGATCCAGACGAACGATGCCATCCTCCTGCTCCTCCCGCAGCAGGCAGGGGCGGATGAGATCCTGTCCCTCGTGGATCCCGGCAGCATGGAGCGTCTCTTGCGCGCACGCCTGGAAGGCAGCGGCTTTTTCGGGGCGCGCTTCCGGGAGAGCGCGGGAAGGGCGCTCCTGCTGCCCCGGGCCACCGCGCGGAAACGCACTCCGCTCTGGCTCACGCGGCAACGCGCGAAGTCACTGTTCGCTGCCGTCTCTCGCTACGAGGACTTCCCTCTCCTGCTCGAGGCGTGGCGGACCTGCCTCCGGGACGAGTTCGACCTCGCGCACGTGCGGACGGTCCTCGAAGAGCTCGAGGCGGGGATCATCAGCGTCAGCGAGGTCACCACGCCGGCCCCTTCTCCGTTCTGCGGGGAGCTGGTCTGGAAGCAGACCAACACGCTGATGTACGCCGACGATGCGACGCAGGGCCACGCCTCCACGAACCTCCGCGGCGACCTGGTGCGCGAGCTGGCCCTGTCTTCTGACCTGCGGCCGCGGATCGATGCCGGCGTGATGGCCGTCTTCCAGGCGAAGCTCCAGCGGTCCGCCGAAGGATACGCGCCCCGGGATTCGCGGGAGCTGCTGGACTGGGTGAAGGAGAGGGTGGTGCTGCCCCGGGAGGAGTGGGAGAGCCTTCTGGAAGCATGCGTGCGTGAGTCAGGGGTCCCCCGTGACGAGCTGCTCGCGCCCCTCGCGGGCAAGATCGTGGAGCACGCGTTCGGCACGAGCGGGTCTTCCTGCATCGTCGCGGCCGAGTCCCTGCCGCGTCTGCGCCGGGGGATCGAGGGAACGGATGAAGAGTCCCTCGAAGGAATCGTCACCGAGTGGCTGCGCTTCTACGGGCCCATCGAGCCGTCGTTCGTGGCACGGATCTTCGGGCTTCCGGGAGATCGGCTGGAATCGCTTCTTGCCGATCTCGCGGAGGAAGAGCAGGTCGTCCTTGACCGGCTGTCCGCGGGCTCGGACCCTCTCCTCCTCTGTGACCGGGAAAACCTGGAAATCCTTCTGCGGATCTCGCGGGCGCGGGCTCGGCCCGAGGTCCGCACGCTCCCGATCGACCGGCTGCCGCTTTTCGTCGCCCGGCAGCAGGGGCTCGTGCATCGGGGATCCTCCTCTGACGATATGAAGGTCCTCTGGGAAAAGCTTTTCGGCTTTCCCCTGGCGGCTCACCTTTGGGAGGAAGAGGTGCTGCCGGCGCGCCTGGACGGCTACACGACCCGCTGGCTGGACGGTCTCCTGTCGGAGGCGGGCCTGCTCTGGCTGGGGTGCGGCAGACGGAAGCTCACCTTCTGCTTCGCGCAGGACGCGGAGCTGTATTTCGACAAGGAGGAAGCGCCGGATGACGGGGCGATTCTTCCCGGCTCCGCCGGCAGGTTCTCATTCTGGGACATCGTCGACCATGCCCGGGAAGGCCCGGCAGGACTGCGGGAGTCTTCGGAAGTCGCGGCCCGGCTCTGGGACCTTGCGTGGAATGGCGCCGTGACGAGCGATTCCTTTGTGCCGGTCCGGCGGGGAATCGCCGGCGGGTTCCGCGCCGAGGAGCCTTCCCGGGAGAGGGAGCGGAGAGGTCGTCGCCTCGACCGATGGCAGGCGTCGCGGCCTGGCTCGGGCTTCTGGTTTCGTGTTCAGCCCGCGGGGAAGGACGATCAGGACGCGCTGGACGATGAGGAGCTGACCCGGGACCGCATCCGCCAGGTCCTGAAGCGGTATGGCGTCGTATTCCGCGAAATCCTCGAGGCCGAGCTTCCGCCTCTCCGATGGTCGCGGCTCTTCCGCAGCCTGCGCCTCATGGAGTTTTCGGGAGAGGTGGTCACCGGCAGGTTTTTCGACGGCATCCACGGCCTCCAGTTCGCTCACCCGACGGTCCTGGAGGAGCTCGCCGTGGAGCAGGCGTCAGAGGATGCGGTCTGGTGGCTGAACGCCGCGGATCCTGCCAGCCTCTGCGGAGTCGATGTGCCCGCGCTGAAAGGGCTGCTCCCGTCCCGGCTCTCTTCCACGCACGTCGTGTTCCATGGCGGCAGGGTCGTGCTCGTGTCCCGGCGGAGGGGACGGGAGCTGGAGCTGCGCGTGCCTCCGGATGCCCCGCGCCTGGCGGAGTACCTGTCCTTCGTGAAGACCCTCACGGGAAGGGATGCGCGCCCCATGAACGCCGTTCACGTGGAGACGATCAACTCCGAGCCTGCCCTCTCGAGCCCCTTCAAGAACCGGCTGCTGGAGGCGGGATTCGTCGAGGACTACCGCCGCCTTTCATTCGCGGCCCGGCCGTAGCCCGATTTCTCCTCAAAAGACTTGACAGCTCCCTTTTGGCCGGCGAATACTTCCCGAAGGGCTTGTGTATCAGCCGTTCTTTCCAAGGAGGGTTTCATGAAGCGAGTCTTGGTTCTTGTTCTCCTTCTGGTCTTTGCGGTGGGTTCAATCTCAATCGGCACCGCCCAGAAGAAACTGACCTTCGCCTACATGTCCGGCATCCTCGATCCTTTCATGCAGATGATCGAAAAGGGCGCCCGGGCGAAGGCCGCGGAGCTGGGGGTCAACTTCATCACCGCGGAATACCCCAAGGCCTGGGGCCCGGATCAACAGGTGCCGATCCTGGAGGCCATGGTGGCCAAGGGCGGGATTGATTTCCTCATGGTCGTGCCCACGTCGCAGACGGCGCTGATCGCCCCGCTGAAGAAGATCTTCGACAAGGGCATTCCCATGGTCACGTGCGATACCTATCTCGGTGACGGAGATTATTCAAAACCGTCGAACTACTCGTTCCCGCTGGCGTACATCGGGACGGACAACGAGGCAGGCGGGTACGAAGTGGGCAAGAAGCTGGCTGGCA
>JBEKXR010000035.1:0-14086 GCA_049511935.1 Spirochaetia bacterium
TGCAGGACTCCGCGCGAAATGCGCTGCTCAAGCTCCTGGAGGAGCCGCCGGCGTCCGTGCATCTCATCCTCCTGAGCACGCGCCGCGCCGCCATCATCCCGACGATTCTCTCCCGGCTGCGTCCCTACTCCTTTCCGGCGCGCACGGAGGGGGAAGAGAAGGATGTCATGACGAAAATATTCCGGCGCGACGCCGGGGATTTTCCCGGCCTGCGCGGATTCTTTCTCGCGTGGCGGGAGATCAATCCCGAGAAGCTTTCCCAGCTGGCCCGGCGCTTCATGGAGCTCGCGCGCGGCGCGAACGATCCCGGCGTCGACATCGTGGAGGAGATGTCCGAGCTGCTCCCGGAGCGCAAGCCGCAGCGCGGGCGCTCCTCGCGCGAGACCCTCGCATCCTTCCTGGAGGAGCTGATGACGCACCTGGGCGAGCTTCTTCGCGAGGGGAGCGCATCACCGGAATCTCTGGAGAGGTGGAGCGCGGCGGCACGGGACGCTCTCGCGAGGATCGAGTCCTACAACATGCAGCCGGCCGCGGTCGTGGAAGCGCTTTTCTACCGCCTCCGCGAGGAGGGGGCGGGATGAGGAAGTTCATCCAGAAAGCCCTGGACAAGCTGGGGAAGATGGACCTCGACCAGGTCCGTTCACTGATTGTCCGGGTCTCCGAGGAGAACGACCTGCTGGGGATGCTCCTCGAGTCCCTCACCGAAGGAATCATCGTCACCGACCGCGAGCACCGGGTCATGTTGTACAACAAGTCGGCTGAAAGGCTGGTCCCGTTCGCCACGGAGGATATAGTCGACAAGCTGTTGTGGGACTGCATGGCCGACCGTGAGCTGGCGGATTTCTTCTCCTCCACCCTCCGCAGCCAGGGCAAGGCGGCCGATCGCGAGTTCACGATCGACGGAAGCCCGCCCCGCATCCTCTCGGTGAGCCTGCTCCCGCTCGTACGGGGCGGAAGCGTGGAGGGCAGCGTCGCCCACATCGAGGACGTGACGGAGAAGCGGTCCAAGGAGGCGCGCCTGCGCCGGGCGGAGAGCCTGGCTTCCCTCACGACGCTTGCCGCGGGAGTGGCGCACGAGATCAAGAATCCGCTCGGGTCCATGGGCATCCATCTCCAGCTCATCCAGAAGAAGATCGCCGGCAAGGACTGCATCGAGGCAAAGGACATCGACCAGCACCTGGGGGTGATCAATGAGGAGGTCGATCGTCTCAACCGCATCGTCGTCGATTTTCTCTTCGCCGTGAAGCCCATGGACACGGTCCTCGAGGATGGTGATGTGAACCGCGTCATCGAGGAGCTCCTCCAGTTCGTGCATCCCGAGCTGGACCAGGCCGGCGTCACGATCGACGCGCATCTCTCCCCGGCGCTACCCCTGCTGCGCATCGACGCCCGCTACATCAAGCAGGCCCTGCTCAACCTCATCAAGAACGCGGTGGCAGCGATGCCCGGCGGCGGGGTACTGCGCATCGAATCGCTGCGCTCGGGCGACGAGGTCCTCGTGCGCATCGCCGACACGGGAACGGGCATCCCCGAGGAGATCATGGACAAGATCTTCGAGCCGTACTTCACGACGAAGCCGTTCGGGACCGGGCTGGGTCTCACGATCGTGTTCAAGATCGTCAAGGAGCATTTCGGGGACATCTCCGTCACCTCCCGGGTCGGCGAAGGCACGACGGTCACCCTGGCCCTGCCGGTACCGCAGAAGGAGAAGATCCTCATCGACTACAAGGGGGATGCCCGGTGAAGCTCACGATTCTGGTGGCGGACGACGAGAAGAACATCCGCGAAGGTCTTCGTGAAGCCCTCGCCCTGGACGGCTACGAAGTGGCGACCGCCTCGGACGGCAGGGAAGCCCTCGATTCGATCACCCGCGGGGACGTCGACCTGCTGATCACCGACCTGAAGATGCCGCGCCTGTCGGGAGAGGAGCTCCTGAAGAGCGTGACGGCCCAGTTTCCCACGATGCCCGTGATCATCCTCACGGGACACGGAACGATCGAGTCCGCCGTGCAGGCCATGCACGACGGGGCGTACGATTTTCTCACGAAGCCCGTGAACCTGGACCGGCTTTCCCTGCTCGTGAAGCGGGCACTGGCCAGCCGGGAGCTGGCCGTTCAGAACAGGGCCATGCAGGAGGAGCTGGAACGGCGCAGCGGGTTCGCGAGCATCATCGGCCGCAGTGCCGAGATGAAGCAGGTCTTCGAGATGGTTCGGCAGGTCGCCCCGTCGCGCAGCTCGGTGCTCATCACCGGGGAGAGCGGTTCGGGCAAGGAGATGATCGCCGAGGCGCTGCACTACAATTCCCCGCGCAAGGACAAGCCCTTCATCAAGCTGCACTGCGCCGCTCTCACGGAGAGCCTCCTGGAGAGCGAGCTGTTCGGCCACGAAAAAGGTGCCTTCACCGGGGCGATCGCCCGCAAGAGGGGCCGCTTCGAGCTCGCGCACCTGGGGACGCTCTTTCTCGACGAAATCGGGGAGATCAACCAGAATGTGCAGATCAAGCTCCTGCGCGTGCTGGAGGAGAAGAAGTTCGAACGGGTCGGAGGCGAGGAGACGGTCGAGGTGGATGTGCGGCTCATCGCGGCCACGAACAGGGACCTGAAGGATGCGATCGCGAAGGGATCTTTCCGCGAGGACCTCTACTATCGTCTGAACGTCGTGAACATCCACATTCCCCCGCTGCGAGAGCGCAAGGAGGACATCCCCCTGCTCGTGGCGGCGTTCCTGAAGGAGTTCAGCCAGGAGAACGGAAAGCAGATCGACGGCATCGACCCCAAGGCACGGCTGGCGCTGTACAACTACTCGTGGCCGGGAAACGTGAGGCAGCTTCGCAACTCGATCGAGAGCGCCGTGGTGCTCTCCAAGGCAACGACCATTACCCTTGACGACCTGCCCCCGAACATCCGCGGCGATTCCGGAACGGATTCTCTGCGCCTCCCGGTGGGCGCAAGCCTCGCGGACATGGAGAAAGAGGTGATCCGATCCACTCTCGCCCGTGAAGGCGGGAACAAGAGCCGAACTGCCGAGATTCTAGGCATAGGCCGCAAGACGCTCCACCGAAAGATCGAGGAGTACGGGTTATGAAGAAATCGATCCTCACGAGGCTGATCGGGGGTTACCTGCTTCTCCTCGTCACCATCGCCCTGCTTGCCGTCTGCTTCGTCGCGGGGGTGCGCATCGACCGCGCCGTGGCCGATGACGCGCGCCGCCTGACCGCGATCCTCGAGAGGGTGCAGTTCATCACCCTGCGGGCCAGCCTGATCTCATCGGATGCAACGCTCGATCTCCTCCTCCGTCACTCCAGCCAGATGCGCAACGCGGACGTGGAGCTTCTTCGCCTGGCCGCCGAGCATCCGAGCACCGTCGAGGGAGCGATGATCTATCCTCCCGGCCTCCGCGAAACCCTCTCCGGCGTTCTTGCCCACCTGCGTTCGACCTGGCAGGTGGAGCTTCAGCACCTGCTCGAAGCCGCTGAGAACGCGTTCGAGAGCGCGGACGCTCGCGAGCGATTTGTCGCCCAGGCTCCGTCTCTCATTGCCGACGGGGAGAATGCCGCGGTCCAGCTTTCCACGGCTGTGGACGGGATCTACGAGGCGCGCCGAAGCCTCACGCGCTCGGTGCTTGCGCTGTTCGCCCTGTTCCTGGGCATCGGCACCCTGTCCGCGCTGGCGTACTCGCTGTGGACCCTGTTCGTGCTCCGCCATGACGTGCGGAGCCTCATCACGTTCAGCAGGAGGGTTTCCGAGGGAGACTTTTCCGGTGTCCCGGAAGTGATGCGATCCGACGAGATCGGGGAGCTGGCCGCACAGCTGCGCCGGATGAGTTCCCTCCAGCCGGTGGTCAGCGCCCTCAGGACATCCGGTGAACGCCTGGCGGCGGAATATGCGAAGATCGCCGACCGGATCGCCCGAACGGTTTCCAGCGTCAAGAACCAGCTCAGGGCCGTGGAGGAGGCCAGCCGCGGATTCTCGGGGATTGCCGAGTCTGTTCGTCGCGTCGAACAGACCGCTTCCGCGGGCCGCGAAGCCGCGCGACAGGGCAGCACCGCGGTGCAGGCCTCCCTTGACAAGATCACCAGCGGGATGGCAGCCACGCGTGCGCTGGAAGAGCGCACGGCACGGATCGAGGAAGCGGTATCGGTGATCGGTGACGTGGCAGACCAGACGGAGCTCCTTTCGCTGAACGCGGCCATCGAAGCGGCGCGCGCCGGGGACACCGGACGCGGGTTCACAGTCGTGGCCCAGCAGGTGCGCAAGCTCGCCGACCGCAGCGCGCGATCCGCGTCAGAGATTGCGGACCTCGTCCAGGCCGTGCTGGATGGCGTGCGACAGATCGCCGTCGATTCGAAGGAATCCCTCGAGACGGGGCGCGTTCTGCACAAGGAGCTGGCGAACGTGACCGCTGCCACCGGCTCCATCACGGATCTCGCACATTCGGCGGCCGAAGGGGTGGGCCGGGCTGAATCCTCACTCGGGGCGATGCTGGGCGTCGCCTCCGACACGTCGCGGAAAGTCGAGGAGCTCGCTGCGTCGAGCAGGTCGATGAGCGCGATTGTCGGGGAGATCGATCGTACGTTGGATCAGCTTGGCCGCGAGAGGGGAGGATCGGAACCGGGCGGATCAGAACAACGTGTCTCGGCTCTGCCGCCGGAAGCCCGGCCCCTGCCGCTTTCCCTTGGCATCACCCCGGTCAGTCCGCAGGAAGAGGCGGAGCTTCTTGAGGATAACCCTGCGGACCGTGCGCCGGGCGGTGCTGCGGAAGAAATCGAGGAACTGGAATCCGCGGACGACGAGTGACGACGAGGGGAACGCCCCGGCCCTATTGGGCCCCATGGCGTGCTCTGATCCTTTCGAACGATTCGTTGATCTTTTTCGTGATCTCCAGTGCGATGCGGTGTTTCTCGGGGTCATCCGCATGCTTGTCAGGGTGATACCGCAGCATCAGGGATCTATAGGAATTCCTGACAGTCTCGATGTCTGCACCGAACGGGACCTCGAGGTTCGCGTAGTCCTGCCGGAGAGACTCGTCTGCCGGGGGTTGCGGACGGCGGGATCGCTGCTCCCGGGTGCGGCTCGTGCGCTCGCCGGTCCCTCCCCGCATATAGTCGTCCAGTTCCTCCCAGGCCTCGCGCAGGTCGGGGTCGCGATATGGAGCGCCTCCGGGTGCGGATGCTGAGTTGCCGCCATTCGTGGATCTTGAGCGGGAGGAGCCGCCTCTTTCGCCCAGGAGGGTCCTGAGCAGATCGGCGAGCCTGTCGAGGAACCCGTCCACGCGCTACTCCCGGGATGCCGGCGTGAAATCGTAGGTTCCGGTGAAAATGTACGCAGCAGGCCCGGTCAGCCAGATGTGATTGTCGGATTCTTCCCATTGCAGGAAGATATTTCCTCCCGGCAGATGGATGAAGAGCTCCCGGTCGGTGAACCCGTTCACCACCGCAGCGACGAGGGCTGCGGACGCGCACGCACATTCGTCCGCAGGCGCCTCGCCCGGCGCTTCCCAGGTGCGCAGGCGCAGATCCTCACGAGAGTACACCTGCACAAAACCGATTCCGGTCCCTTCGGGAAAGTCCGGTTGGACCGCGATCTCCCGGGCGGTCCGACGGAGTGGGAACGAGAAATCCGGCACGAAGATCATGGCGTAGGATCGTCCCAGCGAGATCGGCGTATAGGTGACCGACCGCCCCTGGACGAGGATGGAGCGGGTGAACGACTCCCGCAGGCTTTCCCTGATCTCGGCCGTTTTCTCGCCGCTCAAGGGCATTCCCATGTCGATGCGGACGTGGGCGCTGTCGATGATCTGCGCGTGGAGCTTCTGCGCGCCGCACTCGATGAAAAAATCGCTCGAGCTCACGGTCCCGGAATCCGAGGCGTAGCGCGCGGCGCACCGTGCGCCGTTGCAGGAGATGGCGACCTCGTCGCCTTCCGAGTCGAGGCAGCGCACCGGCAGCATGCCCCCGGCCGAGGTGCCAAGCACCAGCAGCGCTTTTCCCCCGACGCCGAATCCCCTGTTCAGGATTCGCTGCGCGAGCCGTGGCAGGTGCTCCGGTGTGTCGGCGGGGACCCGCGCACCGTCCAGCACCACGACGTCGTCACCGCAGCCCTGCATCTTGAGGAAGTCGATCTCCATCTGGCCTGACGCTAACCCGCGGGCGGCCCGCGTGCAAGACCCTGGGGACCGCATATCGTGTTTACCGGGGGAAGAACTCGTCGTGGAGGATGCGGACCGCCTCATCCGTCGCCTCCACCGGCACCACGAGGGAAAGGTTGATGTCCGAGGAGCCCAGCGAGATCATGCGCACGGGCGTGCCCTTCAGGGAGGAGAAAGTCCGCGCGAGGAAGGTGGTGTCTTTCCAGAGGTCCTGGCCCACGAGGCAGACAATGCTCTTGTCCGCTTCAACGCCGACGGTCCCGATCTCCGAAAGGTCCCGCGCAATAGCGTTGACCGCGGAGGCGTTGTCGATCGTGACGGATACCGACACCTCGGATGTGGCGATCAGGTCGACGGGGGTCTGGTGCTTTTCAAAAATCTCGAAGATCCGGCGCAGAAACCCGTAGGCGAGAAGCATCCGGGATGAGCTGATGTTCACCAGCGTGATTCCCTTCTTGCAGGCTATCGCTTTCAGCCCGATCCCCGGGACGTTCGGGATGATGCAGGTCCCCGCTTCCTCCGGGCGGAAAGTGTTCTTCACCCACACCGGTATTCCGAGGTTCACCGCGGGCTGGATCGTCGCGGGGTGAATCACCTTCGCCCCGAAATAGGCGAGCTCGGCCGCCTCCCGGTAGCTGATCCTTTCGATGGTCCGCGCGGATTTCGCGATGCGGGGGTCGGAGGTCATGATCCCCGTCACGTCCGTCCAGATCTGCACTTCCTCGGCGCGCAGCGCTGCGCCCACGATAGTGGCCGTGTAGTCCGAGCCGCCACGCCCGAGCGTCGTCGGGGCCCCGCCTGTCGTGGAAGCGATGAACCCCTGCATGATCGCCACCATTCCCGGCTTCGTTCGCACCCTGGAGGATACCAGGCGGTTTGTGAGATCCTCGATGGGAGCGGCGGACGTGAAATTGTCGTCCGTCTTCACCAGCTCGCGGGAATCGAAGAGCTCGGCTTCCATTCCCCGCCCGCGCGCGCGGTGCAGGAGAATGATCGTGGACAGACGCTCCCCGAACGAGAGGATCGCGTCGTTGCTCCTCTTTGACCATTCCTTGAGCATCACGAGTGCCCTGATGATCGCGCGAAGTTCCGCGCAGATCGTCTCAAGGTCCTGTTCGCACTTCGCGAGGTTCATGCCGGTAAGGAACGAGCGCGCGCAGGTGAGGTGCCTCTCCCGCACGGCCGCCAGAACGGCCTCGGACTCGGATTCCTTGCCCTCCCCGACGAGCCGGGCGATCTCCTGGAGCTGATCGGTCACCTTCGCCATCGCGGAGGAGACGAGCACGGGAGCCCTCTCAAGCTGCTTTTCGACGATGGAGAGAGTGGCGTCCATCATCTCCGCGTTCTGTATAGACGTGCCGCCGAACTTGAGGACGATCATACCTTCACGATACTCCTTGGTGCCCTCTGTCGGGGTGTCCGACTGCTACCATATCGCTGGATTCATGTCAATTATCCGTATTCGCATACTGCATAAAATTGCAGGTTTCTTGCTATTTTGCGCGAAGTCGGCATAATCGAGTGCGCCTATGCAGGTATCGATCCTCGGCCCCGGCGCGGTGGGAACTCTTCTCGGCGGGCTCTTGAAGCTGAAGGGACACGAGGTCAGCCTCAAGGGTCGGCGCGCGCCGTCGCACCCCGGTGCGACCCTTCGGATCGTCCTCCCGGGCGGCTGGCTCCTGGTGCACGGTGTAAATCTGCAGGGCCCCGAGAAGGGGTCCGGTACCACGGATGCAGTTCTCGTCACGCTGGGGCGTCAGCATCTGCACGCCCTCCGCAGGCCCGACTTCGTCCGACTCACCGGTTCGGGCGACGCTCCCGTCGCATTGTTCAACTGCGACCCCGCGGAAACGGGCAGGCTCGCCGTGCCGCCGGAGAAGCTGAAGCTGTGCCTCACGCTCATGACGGCGGTGAAGCTGCAGGACGCCGACGTGGAGCTCGCAACGGCGAAGCCGATCATTCTCTACGAAGGCAGCCCGATCCTGGACCGTCTCTTCCGTGACCTCGCAAGCTTCGGTTTCCAGGCCGTGGCGGTACCGGACGCGCGTCCGTACCTCAACTCCCTGCTCGTCTGGCAGCTTCTCTTCCTGCCTGTCGCCATGTGCAACACGACCTTCGGCGTCTTCCTCTCCTTTCCCGAAGGCCGGGAGCTCGCCGCGGGCCTCATCGGCGAGGGCTTCGCAGCCATGGAGAAGGCCGGCATGCCGATGGCACCGCTTCCACTCATGGACCCTCACGAGCTGGCCATGAATCTCGAAAAGAAACCCGGCTCCTTCGATACGGACACGGGCCGCCCGGATCGGGGCTTCAACAGTCTCCTGCAGTGCTTATTGCTGAGAAGGCCGACCGAGGCGTCCCAGCTGAACAGGCGGATCGTGGAGATTGCCTCAGCCGCGGGTCTCCACCTCACGTGGAACTGGCGGATTCTGCAGAAGGTGAGCCGCATCTCCGGGCTGGGATTCTACCGCACGCCCGCCGAGCTGCTGCGCTCACTGGCCTGAGGAGGGAAACATGGAATCCGAGCTGGGGAAGAAACTGGATGCGGCGTGGGGAGCTCTCGCCGCGCACACCAGACGCACGCCCCGCATCGCCGTCATCCTCGGCTCGGGTCTCGGTGAGTTCGCGTCCCGTGTGGAGGGCGACGATGTGCCGTTCGACACGCTGCCCGGATTCCCCGTCCCGACGGTCAAGGGGCACTCGGGGCGATTCACGATCGGCCCGTCCGTGGCGGTCATGGCAGGCCGGATCCACTACTACGAAGGGCATCCCATCCAGGACGTGGTCCTGCCGGTCTTTCTCCTCCACCGGCTCGGCGTGCGCACGCTGGTGGTCACCAATGCGGCGGGAGGCGTGAATCGCGCGTTTGCCGTCGGTGAGCTCGTGCTGATCCGCGACCACATCAATCTCATGGGAGTGAACCCGCTGCGCGGGCCGAATCCAGGGCAGGGCCCCCGGTTTCCCGATATGACCACCGCATATGACCCGGTGTTGCGGGACCTCGCCCGGGCGGTGTCGGAGGTTCCGTTGAAAGAGGGAGTCTACGCAGCGTTCCCCGGCCCCTCCTACGAATCGCCTGCGGAGATCCGGATGCTGGCGGCCATCGGCGCCGATCTCGTCGGCATGTCCACCGTGCCCGAGGTGATTGCCGCGTCCTACCTCGGCATGCGGGTCCTGGGGGTTTCCTGCGTGACGAACATGGCGGCGGGCATACTCCCGCAGCCGCTGGACCACGCGGAGGTGATCAGGGCGGGGAAGGAGGCCGGACCCCGCTTTGTCCGGCTGCTGAGCGGGATCCTCGCACGACTGGAGAGCGAACCGGGTGCGGGCTGAAGAGAGGCTGACCCCCCGCGTCATCGAGGAGATCCGGGAAGCCATTGCGGATGCGGACGGGAACGAGGTGTTTCTCGTCGGAAAGTTAGGCGATGACGGCAGGGTATCGGCGGTAACAGTCGGTGCGCGCGGCACCGACGAGGCCGTGCCGGTGCTGAGCCCTCACCTGGATGAGGGCGATGCGGTCATCCACAACCATCCCCCGGTCGGCAGCGGACCGAAGGGCCGCGAGAGACCCTCGTCGGGCGGCCGCACCAATATCAGTCCCTCCAACGCGGATCTCGCCATCGCATCCCGGCTCGGCAACCAGGGAATCGGCTTCTACATCGTGGGCAACGACCTCGTCGACATCTACGTCGTGGCCGAAGCAGTCCAGCCGCATCGGGCGGTCTCACTCGATGAGGAGGAGCTGGCTGCCGGCCTTTCACCGGGGGGAGCACTGAGCAGGGTTTATCCGCTCTTCGAGGAAAGGGAGAGCCAGACCCAGATGCTCCGCCAGGTCTGCCGTGCGTTCAACAACGACGAAATCTGCGCTGCCGAGGCGGGCACCGGAGTAGGGAAATCCCTGGCGTATCTCGTGCCCGCCGTGGCCTGGGCCTCACGAAACGGCGAGCGGGTGGTCGTTTCCACGAACACGATCAATCTCCAACAGCAGCTCGTGGAGAAGGACATCCCCCTGGCAAAAAAGGTTTTGGGCGAAGACCCCAAGGTGGTGCTCGTGAAGGGGAGGGGAAACTATCTCTGCCTGCACCGCCTCAACGAGGCCCTGGAGGAAATGGGCCTCTTCGAAGAGCGGGATCCCGAGCTTCTCTCCATCCGGGAGTGGGCCCGCACCACCGACACGGGGAGCCGCACCGACCTCTCTTTCTATCCCACGGACGATACCTGGTCCCGGGTCTGCTCGGAGGCGGATGCGTGTCTCGGGCTGCGCTGCACCCACCGTGAGGGGTGCTTCGTCCTGAAGGCGCGCCGGGAGGCCGCGTCTGCCAGGATCCTCATCGCCAACCATCACCTTCTCTTCGCCGACCTCGCCCTGCGCCTCGGCGGCTCGGGATTCGACGACCCCGCGGTTCTTCCACCGTTTCGGCGCGTGATTTTCGACGAGGCCCACAACGTGGAGAAGGCCGCCACATCCTTTTTCTCGCAGAGCTTCTCCCGGTTCACCATCATGCGCCACCTCGGCCGTCTGTACCGCAAGCGGAAGGGAAAGGTCACCGGCCACCTGCCTGTCGTCCTCCGTCTGCTCGGGAAAACGCCGCTGGCCGGCCGGATGCCCGGCCTGATCCAGGCAGTCCAGGACCGGGCCGGTGAGCTGGACGCGGCGGTGATCGACCTTCTCAGGGAGGAAAGCGCACTCCTGCTGGATTCCGGCAGCATGCCGGATTTCCGCGACCGGGCAGGCACGGAACTGGGCAACCTTTCGTTCTCGATCCGCGAGCTCTGCGATGCCTTCACCGAGGTCCTCGAAAAACTCGAATCAACGGCGAGCCCGGGTGCATCGGAGGATTCCCCGCAGGACGCAATCGCGTGGGACTGCCGGGTGCAGCTCTCGCGCCTCTCGGGGATTGCGGACATGATCGACCGGTTCCGTCTCGGGGAAGCAGGGGAGAATGACATCTTCTGGCTCGAATCTCTGAGGAGCGGCCGCCGCAGCTCTGAGGAAACGGAGAAGGCCGTGCGGCTGGTGATCACGCCCCTGGATGTGGGGCCCCTGATGCGGGAAGCGGTGTTCCAGCCCCTTCGCACGGCGGTGTTCACTTCAGCCACTCTCACCGTGGCAGGGAGCTTCTCCTACTGGGCTGGACGTCTTGGTCTGAGCGCCGTGGACGGGAAGGAACCCGTGTTCAAGTCTTTTCCTTCTCCGTTCAACTACCGCGAGCACGTGCTCCTGGGCGTGCCCACCGATGCGCCGGCCCCCGATGCCCCCGGGCACCGCGAATTCCTGGCCGGGATCCTCGGGCGCGCGCTGGTGGCAAGCCGAGGGGCGGGGCTCGTCCTGTTCACCTCCTACAGCCTTCTGAAGGAGATGTACGAGGCGGTCCAGCCCGAGCTGGCCCGAGCGGGGATACGGCTCATGAAGCAGGGCGATGCGGACAGGGCGCGTCTCCTGGACTCCTTCCGCGCCGAACGTTCGAGCGTCCTCTTCGCCACCGATTCATTCTGGGAGGGCGTCGACGTGCCGGGTGACACCCTGCACATCGTCATCCTCTGCCGGCTTCCCTTCCGTGTTCCCTCGGAGCCGGTGCTCAGGGCCCGCATGGCATCGATCGAGGCCCGCGGAGGCAACCCCTTCGGTGAGCTCTCGCTGCCGGATGCCGTGGTGCGGATGCGCCAGGGATTCGGCCGCCTCATGCGGCGACACGACGATTCGGGTGTCGTGCTCATCCTCGATCCGCGAATAGTCACGAAGCAGTACGGTGCGGTGTTCCTGGACAGTCTCCCGGCAGCGCGGCGCGTCATCGGTCCCGCGGCGGACGTCCTGCGCGAGGTTGCATCATTCTTTCGGCAAAAAAAAGAGGGAGACGACGGAACGTCTCCCTCCTGAGTGCCTGAAATGCCCCTTACTCGATTTTCGCGAGAACGTCGGCCGCCTTCAGGATGAGCTGCTCTTCGCCGGCGACCTTGATCGTTGTGCCCGCGTACTTGTCGTAGATGACGCGGTCCTTGGCCTTCACCTTGATCGCCTCGTCATCCCCCACGGCCAGAACGACGCCTTCCTGCGTCTTCTCCTGCGCGGTCTGAGGGATGAGGATCCCACCAGCCGTCTTTGTCTCCATTTCCACCATCTTCACGAGGATGCGATCTCCGAGCGGTGTGACCTTCATGTCCAGTACTCCTCCCTTACATGGTTCTGGTATATAGCGCTCTCGCACTACATGTGACGTGATTTTCAACTCAATATAGCCACACAGCCGTGAGATCGTCAAGGATATCTTTCCCCTTGCCGTCCGGCGGCGCCGGGGCGTACCTTATTGAAGGATGTTGGAAGGAAAGTGGTCCCGCCATTATGATCGTGGACTCGGTTCTCTCGCCCGTCACAGGCCTGCGGAGGCCGTCAAAGCCCTGCAGACTGCGCTGGAGGTTTGCCCGCCATCCAAGGCCCACGACCTGTACAAGATCTGCCTCTTTCTCGGGGTTGCCCTCCAGCGCGTCGGTTTTCCCCAGTCCGCGATCAAGAGCTGGATATCGTGCCAGCGGCTGAACAAGCGCGGACCGACCCGGAAGATGTTGTCGCGGTATACAAATTGTTATGGGATGGAAAGGCAGGATTCCTCCGAGGCGGACGATTGGCAGGCCTTCTCGTCGATCCAGACCGTACGGTACCTTCTTGGCAAGAACAAGAGGACGTTTTCCACCCGTGCGGAGCAGGACATGATCAGTGACCTGATCAGGGATTCCTGGGGCGAGCTGCGCAGGTCAGCTGATCTCGGGAGCATGTCGGGATGTGAGAAGGTCGAGGCGTTCCGTGCCGTCCGCATCGTGTTCCCCACTTTCATAGTTGCGGAACCACATCTCGATGGGCCCGTAATCACGGTGAATTTCCAGACAAAACAGAGGGTCGGGCTCAACGACCGGTGTTCCTGTGGCTCTGGAATGCCATTTATGCTGTGCTGCGGACGCACTCCCGGCAAGGAAGAGCTTCTGAGTGGTAGTTTTTGAGCCATAAAATCGGAGATTCTGCAAAAACGAGTCATATTGACACATTCCTGGAAATTTATGCTATGTTGGCTGCCGCACAATCCTAATTATTTAATCCGTAAATAATTATGTACTCACCCATACTAGCCGTTGGCACGTTCCTTGCATTCCTTATGCCCGAGAGGTGAACATGAGTAATGCAGTCATGATCGATAGGGAGAAGAAAACATCCAGGGCTGACGAGAACATTCTCTCCCTCTACCTCAAGGAGATCAATAAAATTCCCCTCCTCACGAGGGAAGAGGAGGAGAGGCTCGCGCGGCGGGCCGAGAAGAACGACAACCTTGCGAAAGAAAAGCTCATTCGTGCGAACCTGCGTTTCGTCGTCAACGTCGCAAAGAAGTACCAGAACCAGGGCCTTCCGCTCGCTGATCTCATCAGCGAAGGCAACATCGGGCTCATGAACGCCATCGAGCGATTCGACGTGGAGAAGGGATACCACTTCATTTCCTATGCGGTCTGGTGGATCCGTCAAGCGATCCTGAAGGCAATCTGCGAGAAATCGCGGATGATCCGGCTGCCGTTGAACAGGGCGAACGAGCTGGTGCAGATCGAGAAGGTGAGGAAGGATCTCCAGGGCGAGCAGTTCCTCGTCTCGGAAACGGACATGATCGCCAAGAAGCTTGACCTGGACCGGGAGCACGTTTCCGACCTCCTGAACATCTCACGGGAGCTGATCTCGCTGGACACGCCTGTGTACTCGGAGAAGGACTCGTCCCTGCTCGGGGACTTCGTGGAGGACAAAAACCACACGACTCCGGACGAGGTAGCCATCGCCAACTCGCTGCGGCAGGATATCAACGGGATCCTGACCTCGCTCTCACAGAAGGAGTCAGAGATCGTTCAATACCGCTTCGGCCTTAATGGCAAGCGGCCTATGTCGCTGAAAGAGATCGGGAGCATGTACAAG
>JBEKXR010000036.1:0-13964 GCA_049511935.1 Spirochaetia bacterium
CGGCGCGCTGAACAGGGGGAAAAAAGGCGCGCACACCGAAAGTCGGACCGCACCGGGGTCGAACAGGCGGGCAGGGCCCGACATTCGTGACCTGGAACAGAGACTCATCGAGAAACTCGGCACGAAGGTCGAAGTGAAAGGCTCTGCCAGCAAGGGGAAGATACAGATCTCCTACTTCTCCGCGGATGACCTGGAGAGGATCCTGCAGATCCTGAAATAGAACTGGCGTTCGGGGCAGCCGCGTGTTCGTCTCCTGATCATCGCGGCCCGATCCATGAGGAGAATTGCTCCGAAAAGGGCGGTTTTGTTGACAAAGCTCCGGTCGATGGGTATAGTGAACGATGCGAGGAGAGCGAAAAAATGCGCTGCCGCTTTGAGCCAGGAGCTTTCTGCGGCGGGCGCGTTTTTTGTGCTCGGGAGAGGTGTCCGAGTGGTCGAAGGAGGCGGTCTTGAAAACCGTTGAGCCGCTCCGCGGTTCCGGGGGTTCGAATCCCTCCCTCTCCGCTCAAGTTCCCCCGCCCCTGGTTTCACTCGCACGAGCAAAGTCGAGGGGATTTCCGAGGCAAGCCTTCGCCTGCCCCCACGGGGAGGCGAGAACTGGAGAGGTGCGAGAGTGGCCGAATCGGGCGCCCTGCTAAGGCGTTGTACCTCGAAAGGGTACCGGGGGTTCGAATCCCCCCCTCTCCGTAGCCCTCCCGCGGTGCTCCGCGGAGTTGGACGGCGAGCCGCGCCGAGTGCAGGGATGCACGGAAGGCGCGGCGGGTATGTGCCCATAGCTCAGCCTGGATAGAGCATTAGACTGCGGATCTAAAGGTCGGAGGTTCGAATCCTCTTGGGCACGGAGCGGACGGAGGGATGCAGGTGAGCGGTCGGTCGTGCCGGCCTCGACGCATCCAACCCCGCGACAGCGGATGTGTAGGGGAGAGATGCGAGAGCGGTCGAATCGGGCGGTCTCGAAAACCGTTGAGCCGCTTGCGGCTCCGTGGGTTCGAATCCCACTCTCTCCGCGAGATCTTTTTCAGTAACCCGGCCCGGCGATGATCTGGGTCCTGGAGAGATGACCGAGAGGCCGAAGGTGCACGCTTGGAAGGCGTGTGTACTCGTAAGGGTACCGTGGGTTCGAATCCCACTCTCTCCGTACAACCCCCTTGGCGTTGATATTCAGGTCATACGCTATGGGCTGCTGCCCAACCCCGTCAGGCCCGGAAGGGAGCAGCGGTAAGCAGCGTGTTCATGAGCCGTAATCGGCTTGAGTGGAGCCGGGGGGGTTGCTTTTTCGTGCTCTCGTGACCGCGCAAGTCCGCGCGTGGAGGCCGCCGCCATGTCGTACGAAGTCACCGCCACCCGCAAGCGGCCACAGACCTTCGCCGAGCTCGTCGGCCAGGAGTTCGTGACCGCGACGCTCACCAACGCCATCCGGCAGGGCCGCATCGCCCACGCCTACCTCTTTGCCGGACCGCGGGGGGTCGGCAAGACCTCCGTTGCCCGCATCCTCGCCCGCTCCCTGAACTGCGAAAAGGGGCCGACTGACACTCCCTGTGGAGCCTGTGCGAGCTGCCGCGAGATCGCTCGCGGCGCGTCCCTGGACGTGATCGAGATCGACGGCGCCTCCAACACCAGCGTCAATGACGTGCGGGAGATCCGCGATGAAGTTCTCTTTGCTCCCAACGCCGCCCGCTACAAGGTCTATATCATCGACGAAGTGCACATGCTCTCCAACAGCGCGTTCAACGCCCTGTTGAAGACGATCGAGGAGCCGCCTCCGTATATTGTGTTCATCTTTGCGACGACCGAGGTGCACAAGGTTCCCGCCACCATCCGATCCCGCTGCCAGCAGTACAATTTCCGCATGATCTCCACCGGCGAGATCAAGGGGAAGCTGCTCGAGGCTGCGGCCGAGCTGGGCGTCGAGGCCGAGGACCGCGCCCTGATCTGGATCGCCAAGGAGGCCACAGGGTCCTTGCGCGATGCGTACACGCTCCTCGACCAGGTCGTGTCCTTCGCGGAGGGCGCGCTCACACTGGATCGGATTCGCGAGAAGCTCGGCGTGCTCGGGATCGACGAGCTCAACGACTTCGCCCGGCTCTTCCGTGCCGGGGATGCGGGGAAGGTGCTGGAGCGCACGGATGCGATCCTCGCCACGGGCGTCTCCATTGAGCAGTTCGTGGCGAACCTCGCCGAGTATTTCCGCAATCTCCTGTTCCTGAAGAGCGGCATCTCCAAGGACACCCTGCTGGGCTATTCGCCGCAGGACTTCGATCGGGAGGTCCTGGATTCGATGACCGCGTCGCAGATCGAGAAAGCCATCGAGATGCTCCTCACCCTCTACAGGAACCTCCGTTTTTCCCTGAATCAGCGCTTTGAGCTGGAACTGCTGTTGACCAGGTTCGCCCAGCTCGATTCACTCATCACGCCGTCTGAGGTCCGCGACGCATTGAAAGAGATGAAGGGGCAGCTTCTTGCCGTGCCCGGGGCGAAAACGGCTCCGCAGTCACTTCCGGGCTCGTCCCGGGAGAGGGAAAAGACGGTCGATCCGCTGCTTGCTCTGCGGAAAGTCGTCCAAGCGCTCCGGCGGGAGAAGCCGGCACTCGCTTCCGCCCTGGAAAAGGCGGAAGCGGCCGCCCAGGACGGGGAGGATCTCGTCCTCACTTTTTCGGTGCGGGACAGGTTCCAGGGAGAGATCGTGCAGAAGGACCGTGAAATGCTCACCGCCCGGATCTCGCCTCTCCTCCCCGGCGTAACGAGGCTTCGTCTTTCCTACCGCGAGGCAAAGACAGAGACCGAGCGGGTCGACCAAAGGGTCGAACTGGTGAAAAAGGTGTTCCGCGGCGAGATCGTGAAAGGGGAAGGTCATGGCGACCAATCCGTTTGAGATGTTCAAGCAGCTCCAGGGCCTGCAGTCCCGCGTGGGGGAAATCCAGGAAAAGCTGAAGTCGGTGCGAGTCACCGGCTCGGCGGGCGGAGGCCTCGTCACCGTCGACATGAACGGCCAGATGCTCGTGGAGAAGGTGTCGATCGCCGCCGAGGCCGTGGATCCCCGCGACATCCCGATGCTGCAGGACCTCGTCCTCGCCGCGATGACCGATGCCCTTGAGCGGCTCAAGGAGAAGATCAGGGACGAAGTCTCGCAGGCCACGGGCATGCTTGGCCTGCCGCCGGGGATGCTCGGGTTTTAGGCATGAACGCCCTCGAGAGGCTGGTCGGGAACCTCGCCCGCCTGCCCGGCCTGGGGAGGAAGAGCGCCTCCCGCATCGCCTACTATCTCCTGCGGGCAGACGAGACCATTGTGCGCGCCCTTGCGGAGGACCTCGCCCAGCTGCGCCAGACCATCCATGCCTGCAGCGTGTGCGGAACTTACACCGATGTGGACCCCTGTGGGATCTGCACGGATTCCCATCGCGACAGGACGTCGATCTGCGTTGTCGAAGAGGCGCGCGACGTTCTTACCATCGAATCGATCCATGAGCACCGGGGCCTCTACCATGTGCTCATGGGTGCCATCTCGCCGATCGACGGCGTGGGTCCGGACAACCTTCGAATCGCCAGCCTAGTGGAAAGAGTTTCGAAAGGCGGTATACGGGAAGTCATCCTCGCCACGAATCCCACCGTCGAGGGCGAAACCACCGCCTTGTATCTGGTGAAAGCCCTGAAAGACACGGGCGCGAGGGTTTCGCGGATCGCCTTCGGCCTTCCGGTCGGCGGGGACCTGGAGTTTGCGGACAAGCAGACCCTCGCGCGTTCGTTCAGAGGCCGCAGCGCGTTCTAGATTCTAGAGTCGGCCTTTCGGCCGACTCCGCCACCCATGTCTACAACTTGTCTACGAGCAGGGAGCACTTGCCCGACGGGATGGGGAGGGTTTTGCTGCGGGCGCCGAACAGGTCGATTGTCAGGTAGTACAGCTTCTCGCTCTCCAGGTGCACTTCCCATCCCCGGTTGCTCTTTGCGCTGAGGATCGAGATGAGGTTCCGCTTCAATGCGAGATCGCCGATGCCCATCGCTTCGAGGGTGGGGATCGTCCAGTCCACCGTCTTGCGGGGGAGCGAGATGTCCAGGCCGATAATGTTTTCCAGCATGAGGGAGATGGTCGTCAGGGCCGTGTAGGGCACAAACATCGTCCGAGGGAATCCCTTCTTCCCGGGCCACCTCGCCGGGCCTTCGGTATGGGGAGCGTAGGCCTCGTAGAGGGAACCCTTCTTTCCCGTGCTCGTGTAGAGACCGTCCAGAACATGGTAGAGGTGACGGATGGCGAACTCGCGCGCCAGGTCGTGCCGTTTGTACTTCTCCAGGCCCTTGATCACCATGTAGTTCAAGGGCGGATAGACGGAACCGCGGTAGCCGAAGCCCTGTGCGTCGAAGTGCTTGTCCTTGACGGCAAGTGTGGGAAAGGGGTTCTCGATTCCGAACTCGTGGGGATCCACCAGGTGCTCGATCAGCCGCTCGCCGCGCGCCTCATTGGGGATTTCCGCGATCAGGGGCCAGAAGGAGGCGATCGTCTTGACCTTGAGGCGCTTCCCGGATGCGTCCAGGTCATAGTAGAAGCCTTCCCGCTCGTCCCACATGAGCGCGTTGATCTTGGTCTTCAGCGAGAAGTATGCCTTCTTGTAGGTGTAGTTGGTTTCCTTGTCGTTGATGATGTCCGCGAGCTCGGATATGTAGAAGGCGGCGAGCGCCATCTGAGAGTTGAAATCGATCGGGTAGGCCATGCCGTCCCGCGGGGAGTTCTCCATCATTGTAGCGGCCAGCGGAACGGAGTACAGGCCGTTTTCGGTCTTGAAGTTCTGCTCGATCCACTTGTAGTACTTTTCCAGGACCGGCAGCACCTCGCGGATCCGCTTCTTCACCCCGAGCTTGTGGTAGATGTTGAACTCCGCCCAGGCGAAAAGCGGCGGCAGCACGCCCTTGGGATTGTCCCTCGAGCGGACCGGCTTTCCGTCAGATTCCCGGTATTCTCCGCGGATGGCGCCGGACTCCTCCTGCTTGGCATAGAAGTTGTCCAGGCCCGACATCACGGGATAGATCCGGTTGGAGTAGACGAGGAAAAACGAGGAGAAGCAGGTATCGAACTGGTTGATCCGCGTGCTGTCAGGATGAGCGAAAAACCTGCCGTGCAGGCCGTTCTGCGAGGTCCCTTTCTTCCAATAGTCCTTGATCAAGTGCCACGTTTCGTCATAGAGCGATACAAGATCCTGATCATAGAAATGAATCTTTGGGAAATCCTTCTTTACCACTCACGTCCCTCGTTTTTGCGCGCAGTATTGTACCATGCCAGTGCTCGGCGTCAAACGCAAATATGCTAATGGGGCGAAAAAATACGCGAAAAACTGCACTTGACGACGCGACGGGATCCGAACAGTGATTGCGGAGGTAAACTGCTCCAATTCCCAATGTACGAACAGCCAGACGCCGGGTCAAGCGGCGGCGTGTCGCCAGAGTCGGTCTCCTTGACACGTGAGGAAGCGCCGGATTAACTACGTCCATGGACGCCTCCGAGATCGAAGTCACGGCGCGCATGGCTCGATTGATGCTCTCCGACGTGGAGCAGGAGAAGCTGGGTACGGCGGTGGAACGGATGCTGGCCCACTTCTCGCACATGAAGGAGATCGACGTCCAGGGACTGGCGCCCACCACGCATGCGCTGTTGAAGGAAAACAGGCTGCGGGAGGACGTGGAAAAACCCGCCGAGGTCAGCGACATCCTGCTGGAGAACGCTCCCGAGCACGAGGAGCGGTTCATCGTCATTCCGAACGTGCTCTGAGCCCAGACGGCACAACGCGGCGGGGCGGAGGGACAATGGACTGGGATGGCGTGGCGACTACCGGCAAATCAGCGCAGAAGTGGAAGGCGTTCGTCGAGGCTCGCCAAAAAGACCTGGGCACATTCCTCCAGTTCGACCCCGCACTCGGCAGCGCAGATTCCTCTCCTGAAGGGCCGCTTGCGGGAGTGCCTTTCGCGGTCAAAGACAACATCGCCGTCCGCGGTTTCCGGCTCACCTGCGGTTCACGGATGCTGCAGGATTTTGTCTCCCCGTACTCTGCCACGGTCATCGAGAAGCTTCAGAAAGCGGGTGGAGTCGTAGCGGGGAAGACCAACCTCGACGAGTTCGGGATGGGCTCCTCCACGGAAAACTCGGCTCTCATGGAAACGAGGAATCCCTGGGATCTCCGCCGGGTCCCGGGAGGGTCCAGCGGCGGCTCCGCTGCGGCCGTGGCCGCCGGACAGGCGGCTTTCGGCCTGGGAAGCGACACGGGGGGGTCGGTCCGTCAGCCGGCGGCGTTCTGCGGCGTCTACGGACTGAAGCCGACATGGGGCGCGGTTTCCCGCTTCGGCCTTGTGGCCTATGCATCGTCTCTGGAGGGAATTGGCGTGATGGCCAAGACCGTCGACCTGACCGAGAGAGTCTTCTCCCTCATCCGCGGACAGGACCCTCGCGATCATTCCTCTCTGCCCTGGCAGCCTCCCCTCCTGAAAAAGGGGCCCTGGAGGATCGGCGTGCCCCGCGAATGTGCCGAGGTGCCGATGCACGCCGACGTGAAGAAGACCCTTGAAAAAACGCGCGTGCTCCTCCGCGGGCTCGGACATGACGTCCGAGAGGTCTCCTTCCCGACCCTCGACCACGTCGTCTCCTCCTACTACGTGATCGCCACGGCCGAGGCGAGCGCCAATCTCGCCCGGTTCGACGGCGTGCGGTACGGCCATCGCACGGCGCGCGCGGACACGCCGGAAGCCATGACGGTCGCCTCCCGGACAGAGGGCCTGGGCCCCGAGGTGAAGCTGCGCATACTCCTTGGCACCTACGTGCTGAGGTCCGGTTTCCAGGACGAGTACTACCTGCGCGCGCAGAAGATCCGCACCGCGATCAGGATGGACTTCCAGAGGGCATTCGAGGGCGTCGACCTCGTTCTCATGCCGGTGTATCCCGTCCCGCCCTTCGAGCGGGGAAGCGCCGAATCCGATCCGTTTTCCCAGAAACTGGCCGACATCTTCACGTGCGCCGCCAACCTCGCGGGGCTTCCCGCCATGTCGTTTCCGGCCGCCGTCGAGGCGGGCCTTCCCATCGGCATGCAGTTCCTCGCGCCGCCATTTGCCGAGGAGCTGCTCTTCGCTGCCTGCCGCCAAGTCGAGAAGGTGTTCCCGTCACCTGACGCACCGGGATTCCCGGCGGGATGGAGGTAGCGTGTACGCGTCGTTCCTCGGCCTGGAGGTGCACACACAGCTTCTCACCCGCACGAAGGTTTTCTGCGGATGCAGGGCCGCATTCGGTGATGCGCCGAACACCAACATCTGTCCAGTGTGCATGGGCTACCCCGGGGTGCTCCCCACCTTGAACGCGGAGGCCATACGCATGGGCTGCGTCGTGGCGCGGGCGTTGAACTGCACGCTTGCCCCTTCGGGACTCTTCGAGCGGAAGAACTATTTCTACCCCGACCTTCCGAAGAACTATCAGATCTCGCAGTTCCGCTCCCCCCTGGGCACGGACGGCTGGGTCGAAATCGAGCTGCGCAAGCGCAGGAAGCGGGTGCGCATCCGCGAGGTCCATCTGGAGGAAGATGCCGGGAAGATGATCCACGCCGGAGACATCACCCTCCTGGATTTCAACCGCACGGGCACGCCCCTGCTGGAGATCGTCACGCAGCCCGACATGGAAGTGGGCGAGGAGGCGGAGGTATTCCTCATGCAGCTCCGCCGGCTGGTGCGCTACCTCGGCGTGTGCGACGGCAACATGGAAGAGGGATCGCTGCGCTGCGATGCCAACGTGTCGGTGAACCCGGAGGGCAAGGGGCTGGGGAGCAAGGTGGAGGTGAAGAACCTCAACTCCTTCAAGTTCGTGCGCAAGGCGGTGAGCTTCGAGATCGAGCGGCAGACGGAGATCCTCGAGCGCGGCGGGGGCGTGACACAGGAGACCCGGCTGTGGAATGAGAACCGGGATGTCACCGAGAGCATGCGCACGAAGGAAAGCTCCTCGGATTACCGCTATTTCCCCGAGCCCGACCTGCCGCCCTTTGCGCCGGACGCGGTGTTCCTGAGAAACGTCGAACATTCCCTCGTGGAGATGCCGGAGGCGCGCAAGCGCAGGTTCATCGAGACCTTCCAGCTCTCGGAGGACCAGGCCGATTTCCTCTGTGAAGAAAAGGCGACAGCCGACTACTACGAAAAGGCCATTGAGCTCGGCGCGGAGCCCCGCAGCGCCGCGCTGTGGCTGGCCTCCGACGTGAAGAAGCTTCTCAACCGCACGGGTGCGGCGCTGGCGGACAGCCCGCTCACGCCGGCACGCCTGGCCGAGATGCTCACCCTCCTGGCGCAGAAGCGGATCCACGGCCGGATTGCGAAGTCGGTCGTGGAGGCTGTCTTCGCGGAGAACAAGGATCCGGGGGAGATCATCCGCGAAAAAGGGTGGGAGCAGATCACGGATCCCGGTGTCCTGGGTGGGTTCATCGAGAAGGTGATGGCAGCCCACCCTGCCGCGGTCTCATCCATCCGCTCGGGCGACAACAAGCCGACGACTTTCCTCATCGGCGAGATCATGCGCGAGACCTCGGGCAGGGCGGATCCCGCCCTCGTGCAGTCCCTCGTCAAGAAGAAGCTCGCCGTGTCCGTCATCCAGATCCTTGCCCTCGGCGGAGCAATCGTGGGAACGGAATCCGAGCAGGGAGAGGTTATCCCGGGGGACCCGGCGCAAATCGTGAGTCTCCTGGAGGCGGAGGGCACTCTCCCGCGGACGATCGCTTTCGAGGAGGGAGAGCTCGGCAGGATCCTGAGCGAGGAGATCACGCCACTGGACTGGGCGCGGCTGCTGCTGGGGCTCGACGAGCGCCTGCGCGGCGGCCGGGCCTCCGGCATCGTCGTCACGCACGGGACCGACACCCTGGCCTATACGGCATCACTGGTCTTCTGGCTCTTTCCCCGTCCTCCGGTGCCTATCGTGTTCGCCGCCTCCCTCCAGCCCGCGGGACGCGAGGGCAGCGACGCCATCCCTACCCTGCGCAAGGCGATCCAGGTCGCCGCCGAGAGCGCGCCGGGCGTCTACGTGGTGTTCGGCGGCCGGGTCCTCTCGCCGGTGAACCTGAAGTTCGAGCGCATGGCGGCGGACGGGTTTCGCAACTGGAACATGAGCAGGCCCTGCCATGCGGGGGCTCCGCTGTTCGACGAGCTGGCCCTGGGCACGGACCGGGAATCGTTGAAGTCCCGGCTGGAGGCAGCCATCAACTCGACCCTGATTCTCCGCGTCTACCCCGGCATGCGTGCCGATCACATCATCGATCTCATGGATCGCGGAGTGCGGAACTTCGTCCTGGAGCTGTACGACACGGGCACGGCGAACCTCCGCGACTCCCCGTATTCCCTCCGCCGGGCGCTCATTGCGGCCCGGGAGAAGGGCGTGAGCTTCTTCTGCACGTCCCAGCAGGAAGGGATCGTGGACCTTTCGCGCTATGCCACCGCGCACGAGCTGTGGCGCGAGGGTGCCATCCCCATGGGGCCCCTGGCGACCGAGTCCGCGTGGACGAAGCTGGTCGCGTGCTCGGCCTTCTCCGACACGCCGGAGGAGCTGCGCGCGAGAATGGAGCAGGGGAATGCGGACGCTTGTCTCTGAGCTGACGGGGCTCGCGGGCTCCACGGTCACCCTCTGCGGATGGGTGCATCGGGTCCGGGACTTGGGCGGCGTCTCCTTCGTCCTCCTGCGGGACAGGAGCGGCATCGGCCAGCTCGTCTTCGATGCGAAGCCCGATGTGACTCCGGAAAGCGTTATCCGCGCCGAGGGTGTCGTCTCCGCCAACGAGAAGGCGCCCGGCGGCATCGAAGTACGCGTGAAGAACATGGAGGTCATCTCGGCGGCTGCGCTGGATCTGCCCTTTCCCGTGAACCAGGACCCGGGGAAGACCTCTCTCGAGGCGATCCTCGACAACAGGATGATTTCCCTCCGCAATCCCGCGATCCTGTCCATCTTCCGCGTGCAGTCCACGATCCTCCGCTGCTTCGCCGAGCACCTGCGCCGCGAAGGCTTTACCGAGATCAAGACGTCGAAGCTCATCGGGACGGGCACGGAGGGCGGGACCGGCCTGTTCGCCGTGGAATACTTCGATTCGAAGGTCTATCTGACCCAGTCCCCGCAGATTTACAAGCAGGCCCTGATCGCTTCGGGGCTCGAGCGTGTGTTCGAGATCGGACCGGCCTACCGGGCCGAGAAGCATGACACTCCCCGGCACATCAATGAGTTCGTCTCCCTGGACGTCGAGATGGCGTTCATCGAGAGCGAGCAGGACCTGATGGACCTCGAGGTGGGAATCCTGGCTGCGATCTTTCGAGGCATCCGGGAGACCAACCAGCGCGAGCTGGACACCTGGAAGGCCACGGTGCCGGATCCTGACGCGTGCGCGCGCATCCCCCGCGTTTCCCACGACGAGGCCAAGGAGATCGTCACGAAGGAGACGGGGAAAAAGGTCTACGAGATCACCCCTGAGGGAGAGCGGGCCCTATGCGAGTGGGCCATGAAAACCGCGGGTGTGGAGGCCGCCTTCGTCTATGCCTACCCGCGCAAGTCCCGTCCCTTCTACACATTCCCCGCTGAGAACAACCGGACGAAATCCTTCGACCTGCTCTTCCGCGGGCTCGAGGTGACATCCGGAAGCATCCGGATCAACCGCTACGACATGCTATTGCAAAACCTGCAGACCTTCGACCTGAAGCCCGAGGGCCTGAGCGACTACCTCACGATCTTCAAGTACGGGTGCCCGCCCCATGGAGGATTCGCGATCGGCATGGAACGGCTCACCCAGAAGATCCTGGGGCTTTCCAGCGTGAAGGAAGCCACGCTGTTCCCGAGAGACAGGAAGCGCACGAGGCCCTAGCCATGGAGGGCGAGGGCGAGCGAGTGCAACTCCGCGCAAGCGCGGAAGGGGATGCACGGAAGCGAGCCCGTAGGCAGGGAACGGACGACGCGAATGCACTCGCTTTCACGCGGGCGCTTGTAGCGGTGGGTCCGCAGTTGTATACTCCCCGCGTCTGCGAATACAAGCGGTGCACTCCTTCGGCTGAAGCGTTGAGCACTTCGGGGCAGGGGATGCACAACTTGGCAATAAGGAGGAGAAACATGAGGAGTATTCGGAAGCTCGCCCTGCTGGTTGCGATCGTCGCTCTTGCGCTGGCGGGCTGCAACAAGGGCGCTCCCGCACCGGCGGGGGCCATGAAGGCGGCCGGCAAGTCTCTGACCATCGGCCTCGTGCTGGTGGGTCCCTACAATGACCAGGGTTGGAGCCAGGCCAACTACGACGCCGTGCAGTATGTCACGAGCAAGGTCCCCGGCACCAAGATGGTCTATATCGACAAGGCCAACTCATCCGACAGGCCGGGCACCACGGTGTCCCAGCTCGCGGAAAGCCTCGTCGCCCAAGGAGCGAAGTTCATCATCTTCAGCTCGGACGACATGAGCGATGAGGCGGTGAAGTTCGCCCAGGCGCACAAGGACATCTTCGTCATCATGAGCTCGGGAAGCCAGGTCTGGAAAGATGGCAAGAACTATCAGGAACTGCCCAACATGGTGAACATCATGGGCCGAATGGAGTTCGGTAAGATGATCGCCGGTGTCGCCGCCGCGCTCACTACGCAGACCGGCCAGATCGGCTACCTCGGGCCTCTGATCAATGACGAAACCCGCCGCCTTGCCTCCTCCGTGTACCTCGGCGCGCGCTACGCGTGGACCAACTACCTGAAAAAGGACCCTGCAAAGCTGAAATTCAAGGTCACCTGGATCGGGTTCTGGTTCAACATTCCCGGCGTCACTTCCGATCCCTCCCAGGTAGCGGATCAGTTCTTCAATACCGGGTACGACGTGGTGGTCTCCGGAATCGACACAACAGAGGCCGTCACGGAGGCGGTGAAGTACGCTGCCAAGGGCAAGAAGGTGTGGGCGGTCGCCTATGACTACGCCAAGGCGAATGAACAGGCGCCGAACGTCAACCTCGGAGTTCCGTACTTCAACTGGGGCCCTGCGTACGCCACGGCCGTGAAGGCAGCCATGGCGGGAACCTTTGTCTCCCACTTCGAGTGGAACGGCCCCGACTGGAAGAACATCAACGATCCCGACAGCGGCGCGGTTGGATTCAACAAGGGGGGGGCCCTTTCGCCCGCTGCGTCGGCCGGCGTGGACAAGTTCGTGACGGAGCTCGCCGGTGGCCTGAAGCTGTGGACGGGACAGATCTCCCTCCAGGACGGCACCGAGTACCTGGCCAGCGGCACCGCGGCCACGGATCAGCAGGTCTGGTACCTGCCCCAGCTCCTGAAGGGCATGCAGGGACAGAGCGTCTCGAAGTAATCGGTTTTTCGCGTCAGAATACCCGGGGGCGAGACACGATTCGTCTCGCCCCTTGCTTTTGAAACCCCATGCAGATCGAGCTGCGCGACATCAGGAAGACCTTCGGCTCAGTGCACGCGAACGCGGGGATATCGCTGCTCATCCCGCCCGCCTCCATCCAGGGCATCCTCGGGGAGAACGGCGCCGGCAAGAGCACGCTCATGAAGATCCTCTCCGGCTTCATCCTGCCGGATTCCGGCGACATCGTCATGGACGGGAGCAGGATCGTCATCCATTCGCCGGCGGATGCGATCCGACTGGGCGTGGGGATGCTCCACCAGGATCCACTCGACTTCCCACCCATGAAGATCCTGGACAATTTCATCCTGGGCAGAAACGGGGCGATTTTCCCGGATCGGCGGAAAGCGGCGCGGGAGTTCCGGCAGCTCGCGGCGCAGTTCGACTTCAGCCTCGATGCGGATGCGTATGTCGACACGCTGACCGTGGGTGAGAGACAGCAGCTGGAGATCCTGCGCCTCCTGTGGTTCGGCGCACAGGCCCTGATCCTGGACGAGCCGACCACCGGCATCAGCCAGCCGCAGAAAGAGAAACTTTTCGCGACCCTTCAGAAGCTCGCCGCGCAGGGAATGACGATCGTCTTCGTCTCCCACAAGCTGGAGGACGTGGAGCTGCTGTGCTCCCGCGTGGCGGTGCTGCGACAAGGTGAGCTTGTGGGAACCGCTGTTCCTCCGTATGAAACGAAGTCCCTTGTGCGCATGATGTTCACACGGGACGTCGCCTTCACGGGCAGGAAATCGCTTGCTCCGGGCAAGCCGATTCTGTCTCTTCGCGGCATCTCTTTGGAGGCGCTGCGCCTGCAGATCACCGACGTCAGCTTCGAGGCCCGCGCAGGAGAGGTCATCGGCCTCGCCGGCATGGAAGGCTCGGGCCAATCGGTGCTTCTTTCCGCCTGCGCCGGACTTACCCGGCCCGTGTCGGGACGCGTGATTCTGGGGGACAGGGACGTCACGGGCCTCTCGTACCATGCCTACATGAAGCACGGGGTCGCCTACCTGCCGGCGGCCCGGCTGGAACAAGGCCTCGTGGCCGGGCTCAGCCTGGCCGATCACTTCGTCCTCTCGGAAGGGGCCGGCGGCATCTTCATCGACCGTCGCCTGGCTGCGGACGTCGCGGAAGATAGGATCCGCACCTACAACATCAAGGGCGCGCCATCCCACCACGTCGAGTCCCTCTCGGGAGGCAACCAGCAGCGCATGCTGCTGGCGCTGCTCAAAGAACCGCTCTCCCTGATCCTGCTCGAGCACCCCACGCGCGGGCTGGACATCGAATCCACGCTCTACATTTGGAGCAAGCTTCGCGAGCGCTGCGCCCAGGGGACGGCGATCGTGTTCATCTCCTCCGATCTCGACGAGGTGCTGCAATACGGCGACAGGGTGCTCGCATTCTTTTCCGGTCGCGTCTCCCCTCCCCTTCCCGCGGCCGGTCTCTCCGTGGAACTGCTGGGCGGGTTGATCGGCGGGAAGGGATGGGACGCGCTGGCGGGGGCGGCAGCGCATGGCTAGCACCCGATCGTCGAACGTACTTCTCTCCGCAGCCGCGATCGTCCTGGCGGTGTTCCTCACGACCCTGGTCCTGCTCGCCGCAAAAGCGCCTCCCC
>JBEKXR010000037.1:0-13956 GCA_049511935.1 Spirochaetia bacterium
CAGACAAGGACAGCGAAGGCCCTGGCGATTCAGAGAAGCTACCTGTCCAAGCTCGTGAAGGAACTCGGGATCATGAAGGAAAGAGGGGTATAGAGCGAATGCAGGCAGTTCAGCAGCACGCAGGGCAGGCTCAACAAGGTCCACCGGAACCGATCAGGCGCAGGATCAGCAACTTCCTGGCGCACGCGGTGAGCCGGTTCCGCATCGCGCTCCTGGTGATTCTCATCGCGGCGGCGGCATTTCTCCTCGGGTATGTCGTCTACAACGAGGTATCGAAGAAGCTCATCGCTGATTCGACCCTCCTGGCGGAGCACGCGCAAACGCAGTTCGACGCGTGGCAATCGGAATCGGATGCCGCGAAGAAGGCGGCGCTGGAAAAGGATCTCTTCGATCAGCTTGGAAACCTGATCAGCCGCTACCCCCGCCAGTACGGCGGGCAAAGGGGCCTTCTCCTGCGCGCTGACGCCTCCTACGAGAAGAAGTCGTGGGACTCCGCGCTCAAGGACTACGAGACGCTCGCCGCTCGTTTTCCGAAGAGTTATCTTGCTCCTATCAGCCTATTCGGCGCGGCGGTCTGCTACGAGGAGAAGGGTGACACGGACAACGCCTTGAAACTGTACGTACAAGCCTCAGGCTCCTACAAGGACTCAGTCGTGGCGCCGCGCGCACTTTTCGATTCCGGACGTCTCTACGAGGCGAAGAGCGACTGGACGAACGCACAGAAAGCCTATCAGTCCATGGACGGGCTCTACGCCCAGAGCATGTGGACGCGGCTGGCCAAGAACCGGCTGGTCGAGTTGAAGGTGCAGGGGAAGATCAAGTAGGGCGGCTTCGCCGCCAGGTCCGCGGTGGCAAGCCGCCAGGACGGAGGCGGATCGCCGCCATCAGGAGGTGCGCGCATGGCAGAGAAGAAGGCCGCGTCCAAGTTCCTGGAGACCAGGTATTTCGGCCTTGTCATCGGCGTGCTGGTTTTCCTCCTGCTCTATGCCTTCAGCTCAGGCACCACACTGGTAAAAAGCCTCGAGCAGAAGATGCTCGACTTCAACTTCAGGTACAGGATTACTTCCTCGGAAACCCGCATCCAGGAAGGAGTGTCGCAGGTACAGAGTAATCCACGGATCTCCCCGGATATACTCATCGTGGGCATCGACAACAAGTCCCTGGACAGGTTCGGCAGGTGGCCCTTCCCGCGCTACCGGCACGCGGACCTGATGAATGCGTACTCGCGAATCAAGAACCAGGGAGATCGAGAGCGGGCCCTTTTTGTCGACGTGTTCTTCTCCGAGCCCTCGGAGGTGCCCGAGGACGATGCACTGCTTGTTTCCAGCATCAAAGAAAACAGTCGGGTTTTCCTCGAGACAGTTCTCTCGCCCGGACCGAACGTTCCTGAATCCGATGCCGAGTTTTTCGGCCGTGAGGACGTCCTGACCTCACGCATTGGGAGCATCATGAACATCAAGGGGGACTGGCTGAATGTGACCACGTTCTACGGCCTGGATGCCCCGTTGCTCAAGCCCTATGCCGCCGCAGTGTACGGTTACGGGCACGCGAATTTCCTTCCGGACGACGACAAGATCTTCCGCCGCCAGCCTCTGGTGGTGAAACTCTCTCATCTCGAAAAGGAGATTCCCCTGGACGAGCTGACCACCGCGGAGCCCATCGACCGGTCCAACTTCGAGCGCTTATCGTGGATCGACAAGAACAACGGGATTCACGAGATCGCGTACCCCCTGACCGCAGTGGTTCTCGCAAGCCTCAAGCAGCAGATGACGGCCTCTGCTCCTCTGAAGATGGTGGAAGCCACGGACAATGCTCCTGCGAAGAGCTACTACGTGGTGCGGAAGTACAAGGACACTTTCATCCCTTCCATTACGCTCTCTCTTGCCCTGGAATACATGAACAAGAAGATGTCCGATCTGGAAGTCGTTCTGGGCGAGTACATCCGCATCCAGAACCCGGAGAAGTTCAACGTCGACACCCAGCAGTGGGAAAAGTACACCCTCACGGTGACGCCTCCGCAGATGGACAAGGACGGCAAAACCGTGAAGCCGGCAGTGACACGCACGCTTTCTGAGGTCATCATTCCCATCGACGCCACGGGTGCGATGCTCATCAACTTCATGGGGGGGCCATCACTCGCTGAGGGGCACCAGACCTATCCCGTGCGCTCGTACTCAGGCTACGCGGGAAACCCGCCTCCACCCGATCCAGCCCGGTGGCCCGCGACAAAGAAGCTGGGGAACGTGATCGTGATGGTCGGACCCTTTACAGAGGGAATGGCGGCCGACCAGAAGCCGACACCCTTCGGACTCATGTTCGGAGTGGAGATGCACGCCAACGCCCTCAATACCATCCTGATGGGCAACTTCCTCCACTACGCGCCACCGGTGATCAACGCGCTGCTCCTCTTCCTGGTGGTCATGCTCGTCTCCCTGATGGTGTCCCGGCTCTCCACGATCTGGTCGCTCGTCGTGACCCTTGCAGCCATCATCGTGTATTTCTTCGCGTACATGTTCATATTCGATTTGAACAGTTACATCCTGACGTTCTCTGCGTCCGCCATAGGTGCATTCCTCGCATTCCTCGCGGTCGTGGCGTACCGCACCATTTTCGAGGAGCGCGACAAGCGGCGGATCACCAACATTTTCGGGAAGATGGTCGGCCCTGTCATTATGAAGGAGATGATCGACGCGGGCGTGGATCCGGAGCTCGGCGGGGTGGACAAGTACATCACCGTCTTCTTTTCCGACATCCGAGGGTTCACCTCGATGTCAGAACGCATGCCTTCCCAGACGCTCGTCCACCACCTCAACCAGTACCTCACCGCAATGACCGACCTGATCCTGGATTATAACGGCACCCTTGATAAGTACGTCGGAGACGAAATCATGTGCTTCTGGGGCGCGCCTCTGCCGGAGCCCGACCATGCTCTCCTGGCGTGCAAGTGCGCCCTGAAGCAGATGGAAGTCCTCGCGAAGATGAACGTGGACTGGGAGGACCCCGAGAAGCGGCTCGACATCGGGATCGGGATCAACACCGGCACGATGACCGTTGGCTACATGGGTTCGCCCGGCCGCATGAACTACACGGCAATGGGAGACGAGGTGAATCTCGGCGCGCGCCTAGAAGGGACCAACAAGGGTTATGTTGAGGAGACGGCGCAACACTACAGCAAGATCATCATCAGCGAGTACACGTACAACCTGGTCAAGGACAAGGTTGTCGCCCGCGAGCTGGACAACCTCCGGGTGAAAGGCAAGGCCAAGCCGGTTCTCATCTACGAGCTGGTCGACATACCGGAGGGTCTTGAACCGCCCACCAAGGCGAAATAAGAGGGGAGGGGCGGCCCTGGGGCCTGGTCTGATGAAAACTTTCCTCCGGCTCACGCTCCTGGGAATCGTCCTGTTCGAAACAGGCTGCGGGCTGCCGGACACGTACTTCTTGCAGCAGCCGACCGTGGTCACGCTTGCGCCAGGCCCTGGTTACTATCAGTTTTCCAATCCAATACATGACCCGAATCATGACATCAATGTGAACTTTACGGGTGATGAGCTGTACTACAAATTTTACGCAAACATCAGTGATATTGAGGCCAACGCATACGATCCTTCAAACACATCGGATCCTTCAGTCCAACTGACGGCAAAGGGATTCTTTCCTATTTGCCTGGGCACCGACATCCCCTCAACTCGAACCGATCCGGTGATTGCCATAGGCACAGGCCTCGCGCAGGCAGGCTCCACGGTCACAGTCACCATAAGCGTATCTTTAACATCCACATATGTGGTGACCTCCGGCCCCAGCGGAGAGGTGCGGAGGGATATCCCGGACCCTTATCTCTCTGGGACTACATACAAGACATTTCTCGTCAACTTCTACAGTCCAAGTCATAACAACTACATTCTCGGTTCGGAAGACATCACCAATATTACCACTGTCACCGCTTCAACGGCATATCTCGCGATGTATGCCATAAGTTTTGGCTACACTGGGACCTCGACGCCGGAGCGCTCAGTCCCAACGTATCTCGGCTACTTGGCGCTTAATCCATTTCCGTGATATTCGTCAAAGGGGTTTCACCATGTGGTTCTACTACTTCCGGGTCGGTCTGACATACGTCACCATAGGGGTGGCGGCAGCGGTCTTCTTCTTCTTCGTGGTGAAGAAACCCGTGCTAGGCAAGCTGTGGGGGGCCCTGATCGTGGGCCTGGTCGGCTCTTTCCTGGGGGGCCTGATCGACCAGCTGTTCTCCCGGGTCATCGCGTATCTCGCGGACGTGAACTCGGTGAACGTCTTCGCGGCCCTTGCCACTTCGCTCCTGATGATCTGGCTGCTCTCCAAGGCCAGTTACCCACGGTAGCAGGAGGCGGCAGATGGACGGAACGGTTCGATCGAGGATTGCTCCCGGCACCCGGGTTTCGATCGTCCAAAAGGCGGATCAGCGAACCGGGCGGCGGACCGTGGGGATTGTCCGGGACATTCTCACCAGCTCTCCGACCCATCCCCACGGCATCAAGGTGAGGCTCGAATCCGGCGAGGTGGGAAGGGTGCAGGAGATCCTCCCTGAAGGGGGGAGGCCGTGAAATGGATCAAGGCTCCTGAAGCGCTGAAGGCCCAGATCGAGACCCTCATGCAGGGCATTGAATGCGAGAAGAAGCCTATGTTCGGATACCCTGCCTACTTCATCAACAAGAACATGTTCGCCGGGCTTTTCCAGGACAAGCTTTTCCTTCGGCTGTCTCCCGAACAGGTCGTCTCGATCAGAAAGTCGCTTCCATCGCTCTCCAACCTGGAACCCATGCCTGGCCGGCCGATGAAAGACTACTACGTCATTCCTGAGAAGCTCTACACGGACGCCAGGAAGATGCCAGAGATCGCGATGAGGGCTGCGGAGTATTGCCGCAGCCTGCCTGCAAAGGTGCAGAAACCCAGGAAGAAAGCCTGATTTCTGGGCTCGGCAGATGGCCGAACTCCTGCATACTCGGATTCTGAGGCCCACTTTCTCATAGTTTTTTAACTTCCGATAATAGATATTCTGTCTACTAATTGAGTATCAGACATCATACAGAAATGCATGAAGCAAGCCTGACGATCGGACGCGTTGACATGCGCACAATTAGATTGAGCTTACCGAATTATCGTCAGGCGAGGTTCTACGAATGGCCTCTTCAATTGCTGTATTGCAAGATCCTTGAATTGCCCTGCGGCGGTCTCGGAGGACAAGAGCCTCCAGATGTTGGAAGCATGTCGCGGATAGCCGCTTGCGAATGTTGAGCCAGCCAGGTAATAAAGGTCACTGAAGAGCCCTGTCGAGCTCGCATAAGCTTTCAATTCGGCGCTTGCGTCGACCGCCGTAAGGAGCTCCGCAAGGGTGGAAAACTCGTAGTCCGCATCACGCTCTTTACGCAATCGCTCGACCTGGCTTACGCGGTAGACTATGGAGTACAAAAGCTGCGAGACTGACCTGGTGAACCTGCCAGTACGGTAGTAGAACCACCCCAGCTTCGTATGTGCAGCCGCCGCAAACGAATCGTCGAAGGTGTAGAGGACGAGGACCCTGTCGATTCCTTTCTCGTAATAATTCCTTTCCAGTTGCGTTCGCAGCCGCTGATTCGGAGTCTCCTGGAAACGTTTGTCATCGCTCACGATCAGTGTGAGAGTGTCTTCCATCTGCTTGTAGAGTTGTTGCGTCTCAAAAAGGTTTGCGAGCTTATACAAAATATCGTACTGTTTCTCGGGAATGTAAAAGGACTTTCTCAGATCGTATGCCTTTTCGTACTGTCTTTGGGCGAGTGAGGCTTCACCCTCCGCCATGTACACATCGCCGATCGCCGCCTCTGCTTCGGGAAATATGCCCGCCCCTTCGATCGCTGCCTTGTACAGTTGAAGAGCCTTGCCGAACTCCTTCTGATCAGCGGCGGTGTTCCCCTGCTCGTACAGGAGCCAGTACTTGTTCGAGCTGTCTGCGAGGGCCGGCGCGGAGCACATGATCGAGATAAGAAGGACGAGATTCCAGGCCCCTGCCCTCATCGCATGCACGTCCTTGCGTCCAGCGCCTACCAGCGTGCGGTCATCACCAGATCCTGCGTGGTCGTCATGACGTCCTTGATCGTTGTCTTATAGGTCAAAGTCTTCTTGTCCGCGGACAGGGTGCCGAGAGTGGAATCCGTGATCGGCTGTGGAGCCACTACCACGAACGACAAGTCGTAGCCATCGAAAAGGGCCTCCAGCATCCTCCTGCTGTCATCGCTGAGAGGCTGCCGGGGGGTGCGAGCCACAACCTGTGAGAAGGTGCGGCGTGAGCCTTCCGTCCCCCACTTCAGCTCCGCGTCGTGGAAGGCATCGATCTTCGCCAGGGAATCCAGGGAGTCAAAGGCGATCTCCGCCCGGATCGTGATGTCCTTCTCGTCCTCGGACTTGTCGAATCGCGTGAGTCGAACCTTGCCGTTCGACGCCGCCAGCGACCTCTCGAAGTCGGACCTCGAAACGGGCAGGGGGATAGCTGATCTTCCTGTCGATGACACCCCGAGATCGGCGACGAGCTGGGAAATGCGGTAGGTGAGCTGGAGGGTGCCCGATCCGTTGTCCCGGACCGTCAGCCTGCTGTCGACACCGATGCACGAGCTGAGGAGAGCGAGCGTGAAGCAGAGGGCGACGATCTTTCGCATGGAGCTTCCTTTGCGTGTACTATACCGGAATCGGAAGGAAATTGCCAGTTGCGGCGTCAAAAAGGCGGACGCAGGACAGGATTTTCGCCCCCTGCCGGAGACTTGCGCCTATGAGTTGGCGATTCTCCGGTTGTACCAGTTCTTCGCCTTGCGCTTCGTGAGCTGTTCTTCGCGGTGAGCCCAGTAGTACTGGAGAGTCCGCGAGTTCTCGCAGGAATGGCAGATGGCCTTTCCCGTGCGGAACTCCATCTGGGGGAGCCATTTCTCGCATCGCTCGCACTTGCGTTCGTTTGCGTGCGGGTCCCGCGCGTCGTGCAGGAAGTAGTAGCTCGAACGTATCTTCATGAGGTTGCGGTGCGAGACCTGGCCCGTGTTGAGCCAGTGGTGGATCGTCGACTGCGTGCGCTGGAACATTCGCGCAAGGTCGGACTTGGTCATGCCCCACGTCGACATCATCCAATCGAGCATTTCACGAACTGGAGGATCTTCCGGCAATTCTCCTGGCATTGCACCTACCTCGCTACGTTCTTTATCGGCAACGTACAGCCATTTTCTTGAATGTCATTCCCACTCGATCGTGGCCGGTGGCTTGCTGGACACGTCATAGACGACCCGGCCGATCTCGGGAATGCGGTTCGTAATGAGCGACGAGATCTCGAGAAGATCTGTCATGCTCATGGGATAGACGTCGGCAGTAATGGCGTCCAGCGACGCCACCGCCCGGAGGGCGAGGACGTGACCGTACCGCCGCATGTCACCCGAGACCCCGACAGACCGCACGGGCAGGAGGACGCAGAACGCCTGCCAGATCCGCTCGTACAGCCCCCGCGACCTGAGCTCCGTCAGGAACAGCAGGTCGGCGCGGCGCAGGAGCTCGCATTTCTCCTTCGTGACCTCCCCCAGGATGCGCACCGCGAGGCCGGGCCCAGGAAAGGGGTGGCGCGAGACGATCCGCTGCGGCAGGCCGAGCTCCAGCCCCAGCGCGCGTACTTCGTCCTTGTAGAGCGAACTGAGGGGCTCGATGATCAGGCCGCGCTGCCGTGCGGCTTCCACGAGGGGAGAGCGCACGTTGTGGTGAGTCTTGATCACGTTCGCCTTGTTCCCCACTCCCCTTCCTGATTCGATGAGGTCCGTGTAGAGGGTCCCCTGGGCAAGAAAGGAGTCCTCGATGCCCAGCTTCGCGATCTCCTCCTTCTGTACGCTCATGAAAAGATCGCCGATGATCCGGCGCTTTTGTTCCGGGTCCTCGATACCCGAGAGCCCGGCGTAGAACCGGTCAGAGGCATCGATGACATGCACGTGCCGGGCACCGAGGCCGGCAAGGCTTTCGCGCACCTCCTCGGACTCTCCCTCGCGCATGAGACCGGTGTCGATGTACATCAGGTGAATCTGGTCGCGGGGGAGGCTCTTCAGGAGAAGCGCAGCCACGACGCACGAATCGACTCCACCGGATATGAGCAGGACGATCTTTCTCGGACCGACCCGCTCCAGCAGCTGCTCCCGCTCGGCCGAGAAGAAGTTCCGCATGTTCCACTCCCTGCGGGCGCCGCAGATGTCGATGGCGAACGCCTCCAGCACCTCCATGCCGTACTGGCAGTGACTTGCCTCCGGGTGAAACTGCACACCCCAGGTGCGCGTTTCCTCGTTCACGAATGCCGCGGGAAGATTGTTGTCCGACAGGCCAATGGCACTGAAGCCGGCGGGAAACCGCGTGACCGAATCGCCGTGGCTCATCCACGAGATAAAAGCTGCCTCCGGGACACGGGCAAAGAGAGCGGTATGGCCGGTCAGGGTGACGCGGGCCCTGCCGAACTCCTTGCGACCCAGCGGCTCCACCCGCCCTCCCTGGTCAGCCGCGATTCGCTGAAACCCGTAGCAGATGCCGAGGATCGGCACTCCCTGTCCGTAGATCCGGCGGTCGACCGTGGGCGCCCCGGGCTCGTACACCGAGTAGGGGGAGCCGGACAGCACGATGCCCCGGGCTCCCTCCATGGGCAGCGCCTCCAGACGGGCGTCCCCGGGCGCGATCTCGCTGTAGACGCCCAATTGACGGATCCGGCGGCCGATGAGCTGGGTGCTCTGGCCGCCGAAATCGAGAATGAGGATCTTGTCCATCAGGATGCCAGCTCCCTCCGGAGGGTCTCGAGGCTGCGGGCGTGCGTGTCGGCGATTGCCCGGGCCCGGTCCCCCGCGATGCCGGTGTAGTGGGCAGGGTCGGAAAAGAACGTGGCGGCATCCATGCCCCGTGTCGCCGCGAGCTGCCGGGAAAGCATGTCCCAGAGCGCGGAGTCGCGCTGCAGCACGTCGGCGAGCCTCTCCCCCGACTGCTCGGCTTCCAGGGTTGCCGCGCGGACCCTTTCGTGCGCCTCGGGATCACCGTCCAATCCGACGAGAATGTACACGGACTCGGAGTACACCATGTCGCCCGTGCGCGAGATGTTCTCTGCCATCCGTGCACGGTCCACCTTCAGCGAGCTGAGGACGGAGCGCATCCGGTCGACGGCAAACGCGAAACCGGCAAGGTACTCGCCGACGAATCTCGAAGAAGCGGAGTTGGTGAGGTCTCGCTGGTGATCGGAAATCTGGTCCATGAAGAACGTGGCCACGCGAGGGGAGAACGTCTTCCAGAGGCTCTTCACGTGCTCGGAGTTCCACGGGTTTCTCTTCTGAGGCATCGTCGAGGAGCCCACCTGGGTGGCCGAGAACTCTTCGCGCACCTCGTCGATCTCCGTGCGCTGCAGGTTGCGAAGGTCGTCCGCAAGATTGGCGATCACGCCGAAAGCGACGTTGACCTCCAGCAGGAGCCTCAGCAGGTACTCGGGCTCCACCAGCTGCGTGGAATGCTCCGACGGGGAGAGGTCCAGACCCTCCAGGAAATCGCGCTCCAGTCGAAGGGGATCCTTCACGAGCAGGGAGGTGGCGTTGTACGCGCCGACCGCGCCGGCAAGCTTGCCGCGCAGGTCCGCCGTGCGGTCGCGGATCCGAATGATCGATTCCCCAAGGCGGGACACGTATTCCGCAAGCGCAAAGCCGAAGGTCAGGGGCACGGCGTGCTGGCCGTGCGTCCTGCCGATCTGCGGTGTGTCCGCCTCCTCGCGGCAGCGGCGGATGAGCACGCCTTCTAGCTCGCAGAGCAGGGGAAGGATCACGCTCCGCAGGGTATCGCGGAATCGGAGCGCCGAAGCAGTGTCCAGGATGTCCGCCGAGGTTGCGCCCAGGTGCAGGAGAGGTCTCAGCGGCTCGGGCAGGCGGCGTTTCAGGACGTTCACCAGGGCGCGGATGTTGTGCTGAGTTTTTTTTTCCTCCGCGTACACCTGCTCAGGATCAATTTCTCCGGCCGCCCTGTCCAGGTCAGCGAAGAGCCCGGAGTCCTGTCCTGGCAGAGGGGCCTGGCGCAGGAGCGCCTTCAGCAGGGCAACCTCGACTCGGGCACAGGAGCGGATCGCCGCCTCCTCCCCGAGGCGTGCGCTCAGCGCGCTGAACAGTTCGGGATTCGAAAGGGAATATCGATGATCGAGCGGGGACAGATTGAGGAAGATCCCGCGCGACTCCATGGCTGCTCAGCTGACCCCTTCGGCGCTTCGATAGAGCTTCTCGGCCTCCTGGACCTTGTCCCCGACAAGGGATTCCAGCTTGAGCATTTCCTTTTTCAGATCTCCGATGATCCGGGTCACCGCCTCCGCAGAGAACCTGTTGTCCTCCACGACCGAGCCGATGCTCTCGATGGTCCCCGTGACCGCACGGTTCGCGCCGAGCTGGTCCTTCACGGACCGGGAGAGCTCATGGATAAAGCCGGCATAGGCGCCCAGGTCATGAGCGATCGTGTCGAAGATCTTCCCCGCCTCCCGGGAGGACTCCCCTCCCCTCTCGATGACATTCTCGATCTGGCGCACCCACTTGCTCACTTCGCTCGCGGTCTCCGCGGACTTTTCCGCGAGCTTGCGGATCTCGTCGGCCACGACGGAGAAGCCGCTCTGCTCGTCACCGGTGCGGGACGCCTCGATCGCGGCATTCAGGGCAAGCAGGTTGGTCTGGTCGGCGATGTCGTTGATCCTCGCAAGCGCCGTCACCATCTTGTCCACAACCTCGTGGATCCCCAGGATCTCCTCGATGACCTTCTGGACGATCGTGTTACCGCTCACCGAGAACTGCGCCGTTGTGCCGATCGTGGAGGCTGACTTTTCCGTGGACTGGGTGATGTTCTCCATCGCTGCCTGGAGCTTCTCGGCCGCGGCGGAGACCTCTTCGATTCCCGCGGCCTGGTTTTGCGCGCCCTCGGACACTGTCGCGGAAATATCGCCCAGCTTGTTGATGAGCTGGTGCAGGTTGAATATGGAGGCGGTGACGATATCCATTGTCATCTTGAGCCTGCGGCTGGCCCGAAGCAGGTCTTCCGTGATGAGGTTTTCTCTCAGCGCGGAGGAGTATCGGTGGCACGACAATGCCGCGAGGGATCCGATCAGGGTATTGAGGAACGGAACGACGAGGAGCGCGAGGGCGATCGTGCCTGGAAAATGGAGAATCGCATAGATCACCGAGATTGCAGGGACCAGCACGGCTGCAGCCGTGGCCAGGATGCAGTCGCGCAGGGACATGCGGAACGAGGCAAGAAGGGCGACGCTCACGCAGAACCCTTCGAGCACGAAAAGCGGCGCAAGGGCGGGAATGATGCTCTCCCGCGACAACGCGAAGAGCGCCATCACCGTCATGCCCGCCGTATCCAGCAAGAGAGCCGGATAAAAGAGGGCTGTTGTCGAGACATTTCTGCGTGAGAATACGACGAACGCGAGGCACAGCCCGCCGAGAACGGCGAAAACTGACACGTCGGCGATCGCAGCGTTCCAACGGCCCTCTGCGGAGGCCAGAGCGAGGATGATGGCCGTTGCACCGAGCCGGACCGCAATTGCAACGCGGTCTGACAGCTTCCGCTGCTCTTCGGCGATCTGCGCCAGACTTTTTACTCCCCGCATGGCTCATTTGTAGTGGAAAGACCCCGGTTTGTAAAGCAATCGGGGACCGTGGTAGACTTATCTCCATGCCTGCGGCTGACTACGGGGCGATGCTCAACCAGGCCCTCGAGGCAGGACGGCGCCGGGATTACCGGCGCGCGGCCGGTCTGCTGGCTCGCATCGTGGGGAGCACGGACCAGTTTCCCCAGGCGCAGTTGTATCTGGGCCGCGCCTACCACGCCCTCGGGGAGTACGCGAACGCAGCCCAGGTGCTCGGTTTCTACGTCCGATCTCGACCCGACTCCCTCTCAGGTCAGTTCTTTCTCGGACGCGCATATCTCGGGATGGGGGAATACGGCCTGGCTGTCCGGTACTTGAAGCGGGTTGTCGAGCAGGACCCGGCTTTCTCCCCTGCCTACGGCCTGCTGGGGCTCGCGTGCCTCAAGGCACGCCGGCCGGACAGGGCGATCTGGTGGTTTGCGCGTGCCCTGGAAGTCGACCCACAGAACAAGCGGCTTCAGGTCGGATATCTCAACACCGCCCTCGTGCTGGCCATACGTCTGTTCTTCCGCGGCGACCTTGTCGATGCGGCACGCCTGTTCAACGAGGTGCTCGAACAGCGGCGGGCGAGCATCCTCCCGCATCTCTACCTCGCGGCAATCTACCGGGAGCTCGGCAAGGGCAGCCTGGCCTTGTACCACATGGACGCGGCCTCCCGGATCTCTCCGGGGGACCCGTACCTGCACCTCCAAAAGGCGGTTGTCCTGCTTTCACAGGGCGAGAAGTCCGCGGCGGCCGACGAGATCCGGGCAGGGACGAGGCTCCTGAAGTCAAGTGTTTCTCCTGGCGGCACTCCTGCCGAGGTGCTCAGATTCATCACGGTGAACCTTTTCCGGGAGGGCCGTTACCGGGAGGCGGTTTTCTACGGCGGGAGACTCCTTCGCGGGACCTACAAGGATTCGCAGATGCACGCCCTTGTCGCCGAGGCCTATCGAAACCTGGGAGACCGTCTGAAGGCGCGAAACCATTACCTCCGTGCCATCGAGGGAGACAAGGCATCACTCGAGCTGCGCTACGGCCTCCTCGCCGTGCTGTGGGAGCTCGGCGAGTATGACGATCTCATGAGGGAGACCGCACGGATCCTCAAGAAGGACCGCACGGACGGCCCGGGCCATTACTTTCACAGCCTCGCTTTCGCGCGCACGGGTGCCGCGATCGAGCAGGTTCTCGCGGAGCTGCAGCAGCAGATCAAGGTGCGCGGACCGGACCCTGTGCTGATGGCGGAGCTCGCCGCGGCGTACGCCCGGGCAGGCCTCCCCGAGCTGGCCGAGGGGTGGTACACGCGTTCGATGAAGTTGAATCCGCCGACCGCTGAGATGCTCCTCAGCCTTGGTGAGGTCTATGAGAGCCTGGGAAAGACCGACCGGCTCGGCGAGGTGTACACCCGCTACCTGGAAATACGGCCGGATGATCGACGCACGCGGCGTCGGCTGGTCCGTCTCCTTCTCGAGCGGGAGGCCTTCGAGGCGGCGGCAGGGCAGATTGCCCTGCTCCTTCCCGTCGAGCCGGAAAACGCCCGCCTGAAAAGCGCGCTGGCAGTCTGCTACCGACGCACCGGAAAGTACGCTGAGGCGCTGATCCTCATTCGTGAGCTCCTCGTCGATTCGCCGTCTTCCGTGGACCACATGAAAGCCGCCGTGTACTGCCTGGATCGCATGGGCGCGCGCGCGGTGGCCCTGAAAGCGCTGGCCAGCTTCATGGCGGAGCACGGGGAGTCGCTCTCCCTCGTGCTCATGCGAGGAGTCCTGCAGTACCAGGATAATTCGCTCGACAAGGCCGCGGAGACCTTCCGCAAGGCGGTGTCCTTGTCGCCCACAGACTGGAGGGCCAACCGGAACCTCGGGATGGTCTACCGCAGGATGGGAAACGATCTTTTCGCCGAGAAGTTCCTGGTGAAAGCCCGCGAATACGAGGCAGCTTCGCGCGAGGAAACGGGTCGCTGAACGACACCGCGCGCGAAACCGCGCTTTCCATTGCGGAACGCCGAAATCCGACTATACTATCGGGTGGAATGGAAGGAGGAGACCCGGATGAGACCAAAAGCGCTGGAGTTGTTCAAAGCCTATTCCGAGGGTCAGCTGCCGAGCGAGGGAGGGTACATCGTGTCTTCCTTCCTGGACGAGAACTCCCCGTACGCCCGGTACGAGGTCGTCGCGTACAACGGGGTAAAATCGATCTACCTCACGGCGGAAGGCCTCACATTCCAGACTGATGGAAACAAGCTCTTCGTCTGCTCCCAGCCTCCCTCCTACTCCCACAAGGCCATCGAGCCCTTTCGC
>JBEKXR010000038.1:0-13893 GCA_049511935.1 Spirochaetia bacterium
CGGCTGCCTGGTCTGCGGAGAATAGAAATCCAGCTTATTGCCTCTACTGCACGGGAGAACTATCTTCCATTCGACGCGGGACCTGTCACGGCAAGTCCCGGTCAGAGGAGGCGGCGATGATACTCGTGCGGAACATTTTCCAGGTGAAGTTTGGAAAGATGAAGGAGGCAAAGGAAGTCTGGAAAGAGATGCTCAAGCCCTTCCCTGGCCAGGCCCGTCCGCGCCTCCTCACCGACCTCACCGGCCAGTACTACACGCTCGTCCTGGAGTCCACGTACAAGGACCTGAGCGAGTACGATGCAACCTCGCAGCGGGAGATGGCCGGCCCCGGAATGGGCGCTTTGTACCAGAAGTTCGTACCGCTGGTCGATTCCGGCCGACGCGAGATCTTCACGATCCTGGAATAAGGGAGGGCGCCGGGAACGCTCCGCGCGGAGCGGGACGCGTCTCACGACCGATACATTTTCTCTATGACTCCGCCATACATCTCAGTGATCACCTCGCGGCGCTTGCTGAGCGTGCGGGTCAATTCCCGCCCGACCTCGAACGCCGAGGGCAGGAGGGCAATCTTCGGTGCCGCGCCGCCGGGGAAATGCAGTCCGCTGTTCACCAGGTGCGTCTGCACCTCGTCCTGGAAGAAGCGGTTGACCGCCGGATTTCCTACCAGTTCCTTCGGGTCCCCCCAGCTGATGCGGCGCGAATCGGCCAGCCGGCGAAGCCAGTCCATGTTGGGAACGATCAGCAGGCCCAGCGACTCGCGTCTGTCGCCGACAAGGACAGCCTCCTGGATGTACGGCGATTCCTGGATCACCATTTCGATGGGCTCGGGCTCCACGCGCTCGCCGGAGCGCATCACCAGTGCATGCTGGATGCGTCCTGTGATCACGAGGTTCCCGTCCACCGTGAGGATACCGCTGTCGCCGGTTTCCAGCCAGCCGTCCGGTGACAGGTGCAGCCGGGTGGAGGCCGGATCCTTGTAGTAGCCCTGCATGACCTGAGGGCCCTTCACCACGATGCTTCCTTTGCGGCCCGCGGGGAGAAGCTCCCCATTCACACCGAGGATTCTCACTTCGGTGGACGGCAGCGGCCGTCCCACCGTTCCCATCACGGGCGCCTTCTCAGCGCGCATGCTCACAATGGGCGAGGCCTCGGTGAGACCGTAGCCCTCCAGGATGTTCACGCCGATGGCGGCGAAAAAATTGTCCAGGTACGAGGGAAGCGGTCCGCCGCCACAGATTATTGCCTTGAGCTTCCCCCCGAGGAGCGTCCTGATTCTGCGGCGCAGAAAGAAGTGAGATGCGAGCTTCACCGGGGAGAGAAGCAGGAGGGGGGGGAGCGCCGCGAAGATCTCGAGGACCCTCTCCTCCCGCCGGAAGCGGGGATAGCGGTCCATGATGAAGCCCGAAAATACCTGGTAGAACTTCTCGAACCGGATCAACATTCCCTGGATGAGACCGATTCTCTTGCCGATGCTTTTTTCCATCGCCTCGAGCAGAGAAGGAACGATCACGAGGTATTCGGGTGAGATGCCCGCCAGGTCGTCGAAGATTTTCCAGACGGACGGCCGGGAGAAGGCGATGGTGCATCCAAAGGACAGGCTGCAGTATTCCACCGTCCGCTCGAAAGGGTGCCAGACGGGGAGGACGGAAAGCCAGGTGTCTCCCGGCTCGGGGCTGATGCTCGCGTGCACGTTCGTGACATTGTGCATGATGCTCCCGTGGGAGAGCATGACTCCCTTGGGTTTTCCCGTTGTGCCCGAGGTGTAGAGCAATGTGGCGGTGTCGGCGGGGGTCACGCTCGCACCGCGAAGCTCGAATTGCCTCTCGCCGCGGGCGATCCGCGTCCGGCCCTTTTTCAGCACCTCGTCCCAGGCGTAGATGAGGACCCGTTCGTCACCCGTCCCGGCGTGAGGCTTGGGCCCCGAGAAGTCCATCACGACGATCTTTCGAATGCGCGGCAGGCGCCGGCGGAGCGAGAGGAGGCGGTGCAACGAGGATGAATCCTCCACCACGGCGATGTCGCAGTCCCCGTGGGTCAGCACGTGCTCGATTTCCCTGTCGGTCATCCCGGTGCCCAGAGGGACATCCACGCCCGCGCACCCGAGGATTGCCAGATCGGCCACGAGCCATCGAGGGTTGTTCTCCGAGAGGATCGCCACATGGGTGCCGGGGCCAACGCCAATGGCGATCAGACCTGTTCCCAGCTCCTTCACAGCCGCGTACAGCTCCGCGTACGTCATCGTGCGCAACCCGCCGTCCGGGCTGCCATGCTTCAGAACGGCCAGAGACGAATATTTGACCACAGATTCCTGAAGCAACCCGATGAGGGTCGGTCCCATCTCTCCCTTCCACTTGTGAATGGATAAAACCGCGGCGGACAGACCGTGTAAAGGTACAAGCGACCCCGGGGCATGTCAACCGTAGCCACGGAGGCGTAGCGCGCCGGAGGCGCGCTGAGGGCGACAGCCGGCTGCGAAGCAGACGGCGAGAGCCGCGAGGGCGGTGACCGCTTCTCGCTTCACAACGACTTCCGCTGGTGCTAATATATCAGTATGAGTGTATTCAAGACATACGATGTGCGCGGCGTCTGGGACCAGGGAATCGATCTTGCGCTCGCCTACCGCCTCGGGCGCGCCCTGCCGCGGCACATGAAAGCGAAGACCTTCCTCATCGGGCACGACGCCCGGGTCCATTCTCCCGAGCTGTACCGCGCACTGGCAACGGGCCTCATCGACGAGGGTGTGAGCGTGACGGGCATCGGCCTGGCGAGCACTCCCCTCATGCACTACACCCAGATGGATCGGAAGCACGAGGCGGCAGTCATGGTGACGGCCTCCCACAATCCGCCGGAGTATCACGGTTTCAAGGTGTTCGATTCGACGGGCGGCTCGATGAGCTACGACAAGGGGCTGAGTGACGTGGAAGCGCTCGTGTCGGGCATCACGGCGCCGTCCACGATCCCGCAGAGGAGCTTTCCTCAAGCCGACGGCCTGGAACGGTACGTGAGTTTCGTTGCTGCCGCAGGGGGAGGGAAGCACCTGTCCCGGCGGATCGTGATCGATATCTCGAACGGCTCGTCCGGCCCCGTCTTCAGACGCCTGGCCGAGGTGATGGGAATCGATGTCCGGCTCCTGAACGCGGATCCCGATGGCACCTTCCCCCACCATGACCCCAACCCCCTCAAGGAAGAGTCCCGGGTGCAGGCAGCCCGCGAGGTGGTGAGCCAGGGCGCCGCTTTCGGCGTGATCCTGGACGGCGATGGCGACAGGATCCTCTTCGTCGACGAGAAGGGCCGGGGGATCGAGAACTACTTCCTCTCCTGCCTCGTCTGTGAAGAGCTGCTCGCGCGCCAGAAGGGCGCTGCAATCGTGTACGACCTCATCTCCTCCCGTGTCCTCTCCGAGCGCATCGCGGAGCTGGGCGGGAAGCCGGTGGTGTCCCGTGTGGGATACACATTTCTCTACGACCAGATGGTCGCATCGCGGGCCGTGTTCGGGGCCGAGACGTCGGGTCATGTGTACTTCAAGGTGAGCGAGACGTACTACACTGAGTCCGCGGCCTACGCCCTCGCCGTGATCCTTCGCCTGCTCGCCTCGCGCGCGCGGCCCCTCTCCGAGCTGGTCCAGCCCCTGCGGGACCGTTACGCGCAGTCACCCGAGATCAATGTCGAGGTCGCGGACAAGCAGAAGGCGATGGAGGAAATCGAGCGGCGGTTTCCCGGCGGAAAGGTGGACCGCATGGACGGCGTGTCCATCTCATTCGACGACTTCTGGTTTAACGTGAGGCCGAGCAACACCGAGCCGCTCCTCCGCCTGCGCCTGGAGGCACGGAACGCCGGGATCGCGCGCGCGAAGACCGAAGAGATCAGGCGGATCCTGGCGCCGGGAGAGTCGCCGGCGTAGACCCCCGTCGCCATTTTTGTTACGATTTCCGGGGGAAGAGGACACGTGATCGACAAGCTCCAGAGAAACAGGAAGCGATACGAAGAGCTCCAGGCGCTCGTCTCGGATCCCGATATCATCAGGGACCAGAAGCGGTACCGCGAGCTCCGGCAGGAGCACGCCTCCCTCACCGAGATGGTGGAAGAGTTCGAGCGCTACCGGGCCATCGAGGCGGAGATCGCCTCCAACCGAGAGCTTGCGGAAAGCGCGGAGGACCGGGAGCTGAAGGAAATGGCCCGGGAGGAGCTTGCCTCCCTGGAGAGCCGGCTCTCCGCTTCCGAAGAAAAGCTCAAGGTGCTTCTCGTTCCCCGGGATCCCCTGGACGACAAGAACGTCATCGTCGAGATCCGGGCAGGGACCGGTGGCGACGAGGCAGCCCTGTTCGCGGCCGACCTCTTCCGCATGTACTCCTACTACGCGGACTCCCTGAAGTGGAAGATCGAAATCATGTCCTCCAGCCCCACCGGCATCGGCGGGTTCAAGGAAATCATCTCCTCGATCACGGGCAAGGGAGTGTACGCGCACCTGCGCTACGAGAGCGGCGTGCACCGGGTGCAGCGCGTGCCCGTGACGGAGGCGGGCGGGCGGATCCACACCTCCACGGCGTCGGTGGCGGTTCTGCCCGAGGTGGAGGAGACAGAGATCGAGATCAACCAGAACGATCTTCGAATCGATGTCATGCGCGCCGGAGGGCCCGGCGGGCAGAGCGTGAACACCACGGATTCCGCGGTGCGCATCACCCACATCCCCTCCGGGATCGTCGTGCACTGCCAGGACGAAAAGAGCCAGCACAAGAACAAGGCAAAGGCGCTCCGAATCCTTCGCGCGCGCCTCTACGAGGCGGAAGAGGAGCGCAAGCACGCAGAGAGGGCCCAGGCGAGGAAGAGCCAGATCGGCTCCGGCGACAGGGCGGAAAAGATCCGAACCTACAACTTTCCCCAGAACAGGGCGACCGACCACCGCATCAACCTCACGCTGTACAAGCTGGATGCCGTGATGAAGGGAGAGATCGAGGAATTCATCGACGCCCTGCGCATCCACGCGCAGGAGACGGCGCTGACCTCGGAGAGCGTATGACCGTGCGGACCCTGCTCACGCAGGGCTACGAAACCCTTTTTTTCGCGGAAGTGCAGACACCCTTCCTGGATGCCGTGGTGCTCCTCGCGCACGCCATGGAGGCGACAAAGGAAAAGCTCCTCGCATCGCTTCCCGACGAAGTGCCGTCCGCGGTCGAGACTCGGTTCCGGGCTTCCCTCGACCTTCGCTGCTCCGGCGTGCCGGTCTCCTACATCCGGCGCGCAAAGGAGTTCTACGGCCTCGATTTCTACGTCGATGAGCGGGTGCTCGTCCCCCGGCCCGACACCGAGGTGCTCGTGGAGAAGATCCTCCAATGCGTCCGCGCGGAGCCGAGGCTGCGCCGCGTGCACGATGCCTGCACCGGGTCGGGGTGCATCGGCATCGCCGTGAAGCGCGCGGTACCCGGCCTCGAGGTCAGCGCGTCCGACATCTCCGCGGCTGCACTGGAGGTTGCGGCGCTGAATGCCGACCGTCTCCTGGGCGGAACCAAATCCGCCTTCGGCGGCGCCCTCCCCGCGTTCCGCTCCGACCTGCTGGACTCGGTGCCCGGTTCATTCGATCTCATCGCCTCCAACCCTCCCTACCTGCGCGACGACGAAGTGGCGGATCTGCGCAAGCTGGGCTGGCGTGAGCCCGAGCTCGCGCTCGCCGGAGGCAAGGACGGGACGGCCCTCGCCGCGCGGCTGATCCGATCCGCGCCGGCACGACTCTCTCCCGGCGGATGGCTGGTGCTGGAGGCGGCGCCGCTGCAGATCACCAGGTTGTTTGCTTTCATGGACCAGGCGGGCTTCCACACCATTGATGTGGAGAAAGACCTCGCGGGCAGCAACAGGGTGATTGCCGGGCGTCTCGATCACCCGGCCCAGGCGGTGGTGGGCCATGGGTGAGATCGAGCGAGGGGAGATCCCCGCCGCCGTTGCCGCGAACGAGGTTGCGGAGCTCCTCACGTATTTCGAGGAGCGGCTTTCCGTCTACGCGCCGGAAGAGCGGCAGAAGATCCTGTCTGCGGCCGAGTGGGCGCGCCGGCTGCACGGCGAGCAGAAACGCGCGTCGGGTGACCCCTTTTTCATTCATCCACTCAGCGTCGCCTCGATCCTCGTGGACATCCGCATGGACGCAGAGGGGGTCATCGCCGCCCTGCTGCACGACGTCCTGGAGGACACCGAAACTTCACGGGCGGCTCTTCGCAGGGAGTTCGGCAGGGAGGTGGAGTCCCTGGTGCAGGGCGTGACGAAAATCTCCGTCTTGCGCGGAAGGTCTTCCACCTTCCAGCACGCGGAGACCATCCGCAAGGTGCTTTTCGCCATGGTGAAAGACGTGCGGGTAATCCTCATCAAGCTGGCGGACAAGCTGCACAACATGCGCACCCTCGGATACCTCGAGGTCGAGGACCGCACGCGCATCGCCATGGAGACCCTCGACATCTACGCTCCCCTCGCCGGGCGCCTGGGGATCTCCCGGATCAAGGACGAGCTGGAGGACCTCAGCCTCAAGCACCTGCAACCCGCCGTGTACGAGCAGATCCGGCAGTTCGTAGCGGATCGCAAGAGCGAACGGGCGGAGTACCTCGAGCGCGTGAAGGAATCGATCACGCGGGAGGCCACCGCCTCCGGCATCGCCATCACCATCGAGACCCGGGCCAAGCACTTCTACTCGATCTACCAGAAGACGCGCCGACGCGGCAAGCAGATGGAGGAGATCTACGACCTGCTGGGGCTGCGCGTCCTGTGCGACACCACGAGCCAGTGCTACGAGCTCCTGGGGCTGGTGCACAAGCTGTGGATGCCCATCGAGGGCCGTTTCAAGGACTATATCGCCATGCCGAAGTCCAACCGATACCAGAGCCTCCACACGACGGTGATGGGCTTTGCCGGGAAGATCATCGAGATCCAGATCCGCACCCATGCCATGCACCAGACCGCGGAGAACGGGATCGCGGCACACTGGCTGTACAAGAGCGGCGTGCTGAAAGACGGGCAGAAGACCAAGGAGCTCTCCCTCATCAACAAGCTGCGTGAATGGCAGGGAGCCGGGGCCGTCTCGGGTGATTTCCTGGACGAGATCAAGAAGGAGCTCCTGCGCGATTCCATCTATGTCTTCACGCCCAAGGGGGACGTGGTCGAGCTTCCCTACGGGTCCACCGCGATCGATTTCGCCTACCACATCCATACCGACATCGGCGACCGCTGTACGGGGGCGAAGGCGGACGGGGCGATCATCCCCCTGAAGGAACCGCTGAAGAACACGCAGGTCGTGGAGATCATGACCTCCAAGATAGCGCATCCCCACCTGGACTGGCTGCGCTACGTGAAAACGTCCAAGGCCCGCTCCAAGGTGAAGCACTGGCTCGCGCAGAACGAGCCCGGTCTGATCTTCGATCGCAATATCGTCGCCCGCAAGAGCGACGAGGCTTCGCAGACGATCATGTTCCAGAAGACGAAGTCCCGGGCGCCCGGTGGGCCCGTCCCGGAAGAAGTGCCGGCCGAACCAGAGACCCAGATCCGCGATGCCAGCAAGGTGGCCATCAAGATCGGTCAGGAGCGGAACATCATGATCCGCATCGCCCAGTGCTGCACGCCGTCCACGGGGGATTCGATCGTGGGCTACGTCTCCCGGGGCAGGGGCATCACCGTGCACCGCATCGGGTGCCCGAGCATCGCCTCCATCAAGGATTTCGCGGAACGCAGCATCGACGTCGAGTGGGAGACCGTGTCCCCCAAGTCCACCCGGCGCTTCCAGGTCACCGCCCGCCTGACCTCCAACCTGTTCTCCGAGATCGAGGGAGCGCTGAAGAAGTTCGGCGGCCATCTCATCGAGGGAAAGCTCGAGGAGGAAGAGGGGGAGACCCTGCGCGGGTCCTTCACCGTGGAGCTGGACAACCGGGAGGACTTCGGCCGGGTAATGAAGAGCCTGCGGACGATCCCCTCCGTGCTGAACATCCACGGGGGCGCAGGCGGAACGGCATGAAGCTCGCGGTCCGGGAGGGAAGGCACGGCCGCGGCGTCTTCGCCGGGGAGCCGATACCGGCCGGTGCGTTGATCGCGCGCTTTTCGGGGCCCTTCCTTCGCTACGCGCAGACCAGCGCGACGACCTACGCGCTGCAGATCGGACCGGACCTCTACATCGGTGAGTCCGGCGGCGTGGACGATCTGTTCAATCATTCCTGCGACCCGAACGCGGGGGTGAAGATTTCCGGGACTTCCGCCGAGCTTCGGGCCATCCGGGACATCGTCCCGGACGAAGAGATCGCTTTCGATTACTCCACGACGCTGGACGAAGGCGATTTCACAATGCCCTGCCGATGCGGCTCACCGGCCTGCCGACATCTCATCGGCGACGGGCGCGACCTTCCTCAATCGGTCTGGGAGCGCTACATGAAGCTGGGAATCCTGTCCGACTACGTGGTGCGGAGCCGCCTGAAAAAGGCGCGCGCGTAACAAATGCGCGGGCCTCCTTTCGCACCTCCCTGTGCTCGTCGGCCCTCGGCATCCCTGCCTACGGCCTCCTCTACTTGTACATCTGCATGAGCTGGACGAAGTTGTAAATCTTCTTGTAGGCCAGGGCGATGACGGCACGAAGCTCCTTGTCAGAGGACGGCCTCAGCTCTCTCCAGTTGACCAGGAAGGACGGGTTCGGCTTGCCGATGTCTTCGTGGGCGAGCTTCAGAACCCGTGCAATCGAGACGAAGTGCTGCACCGCGTCGCCGATCATCGTGCGCGCCTCGTCGTTCACCTGCTGGAGGGCCATGCGCAGCTGGACGAGCGCCTTCCTGTCCTTGTCCGCGCGCAGTGCAACGGTCGTCAACTGGCGTCCCAGCTCGCCGTTTTCCGCAAGGTCCGTGTCGAAATGGCCGATCTTCTCCGACATGGTCAGGAGCAGGTGGAAGGCCTCCGACATCTGGATGGACGGCTGGCTGTTCGACCACTTGCCCTTGATGATGAGCAGGTCCACGACCTCGCGGATGCTCTTCGGCAGGTACTCTACCAGGAACGCGCGCAGGTAATTCAACGCCGACACGTGGAGGAATCCGCCGAGCATTTTCTGGGCGTACTCGGGATTCGACTGCTCCGAGTAGTTGGTCAGCTTCGTGACCGCCCCGGAGCCGAACACGGCGCGCGCGAGCTCTTCCTGTTTTTCATTTCGCCGGCCGTGCGCCACCTTCTGCGCGGTCGTCTCCGCCTCCGCTGTGACCTTGGAAAGGTAGGGTTCCACGATCCGTTCACGGTGCGTGCGGACCATGGGCTTCCACACCGGGTTCGAAAGCATGTGCCTGACAACGAGGAGCATGACGCCGCTCCTCTGCACGTCGCGGATGATCTGGAGCGTCTTCCGCAGGGCGTCGCGGGCGACGACATCCATGCCCCGGTGTTCCTTGAGGATTCTGAGGATCCGATCCCAGTCCGCCTCCGGATCGATGCTCGGAAGGATCTCCAGGAAATCCTGCAGCTCCTCCAGGACGGTCGCCGCTTCGAGGGCCTCGAAACGCGGATTGTAGGAGAAGTCCCGCTCGGGGAGACCCGGGTCGAACTTCTTCAGGAGGAAGAAATAGTCGAACCCGATCAGGTCGAGGAACACGAGGACGCGGTTGAACAGGGCATCGAGATCGTTCATCCAGTTGGTGTCGATGCCTTCCATCAGGGTCTTCACGTCCCTCTCCACCTCGGCTTCGAGCCCCTTGAGGTCCGCGGCCCGTTTCGCCCGCTCGTCGATCGACCTCTCGGTAAGCCGTTCCCTCAGCAGGGACTGCTCCTTGGAAAGAGAGAGGTCCACGAGGGTCATCTTGAGGGCGCGGGAGACTTCCACGCCCTTCAACAACACCTGGGCCGCCGCCACCGTCTTGTAGATTTCCCAGAAGAACCGGGCGAGGTTCGGCTCCGCCGTCTGCCTGGCCGGGTTGTAGAAACGGGCACGGCTTCGCTTGAGCTCGGCGGCGATATCGCGGAGCTGTTTCTGCTTCTGCCGCTCGGGATCGTCGCTGGCGAACAGCGAGAGCAGCCGATCGAGGAACCCCGGCGCCCTGGCCGGGTATGCGGAGTTCTCCTGGGGCGGTGATTTCGGGGCCTGAACGCCCATATTCTTTCAGCGTATGGAAAAAGGTACCTGCTGTCAATGGAAACAGTTTTCAGGTACTATTCCGCCAACACACGAGAGAGGAGCGCGTATGCAGAAGTGGGTATGCACGGTGTGTGGATACGTCTATGACCCCGCAAAGGGGGATCCCGACAGCGGGATATCGGCCGGGACTCAATTCGAGAGCCTTCCGGCGGACTGGGTGTGCCCGGTGTGCGGTGCGAGCAGGGACGACTTCGAAAAGACATCGGACTGAGCCCGAGTTTTGTCCACGGCAGGGCGGTCGAGCTCGCGCGGGAGGCGGGATTCCATCGTGCGGCAATCGTGGATCCGCGCCTCGTTGCGCCGTGGGCTCGCCGCCTGCGGTCCAGGCCTGCAGAGCTCGACCGCGGGACGCTGCGCGGCCTGGAGTGGCACTGGATCACCGAACCCTCCGCCTGGTCGCAATCCTCCACGATCCTTGTCTGCTGTCTTTCCTGCCTTCGCAGCGAGCCCGATGACCCGGGCGCGCCGGGGGAACCCCTGGCCCTCGTCGCACCATTCGCCCGCGCGCACTTCTACCGCACGGCGATTTCCATGCTGCGTGTCGTGGCGGAGCGGTTGGAGCGCGAAGCGGGCATTCCCCGCTCAAAGGTCCGGCTGTTCTCCAACTCGCGGATCCCCGAAAAACCCCTGCTCGCGGCCACTGGAATGGGCGCGTACGGAAAGAACGGCTGCGTGCTGGTTCCCGGGCTCGGGTCGATGTTCGTGATCGCCGGTGCCGTCATCCCCGTGCGCACCGAGGTCGAGGGCCGTCCTCTTCCCTCGCTGCCGACGGACCCCTGCGGCTCCTGCCAGCGCTGTCGATCCGCATGCCCGGTCCGGGCGATCGAGGAGCCGTACGTCGTGCGGCAGGATCTCTGCCTGCAGGAGAAAGCGGGATCCGTGGAAGAGCTTTCCGAGGAAACGATGAAACTCTGGGGCGCGCGGTTGTATGGGTGCCAGGACTGTCAGGCGGCCTGCCCGCACAACAGCGGTTTGAAAGAGATCGCACCCCCATCGACGGGAGAGGTCGGCCAGGGTATTCCCCTTCGCGCGTACCTGGCCGAGGACGCCGGGCAGAGGAAGCTGCGCTTCCGCGGCAGCGCGCTGGGAATGTCATGGGTGGCGGGGGATGCCCTTTTACGAAACGCCCTGGTGGCAGCCGGGAACGCGGGGGACCCGTCGCTCCGGGGATACGTGGAGCGGCACCTTGCGGACGGCTCGGACGCGGTCCGTAAGGCGGCCCGCTGGGCGCTCGAAAGGCTCTCTGAGAGAGCTACCTCCGGTAGAAAGTCGTGAAGAAGGCGAGGATCAGGAAAACAGGGACCACCACGTAGAGGAACAGCGAGCCCAGCGCGGGCACACCCTCCGCGAAGCGGTAGTCGTACACCCTCGGAATGAAGCGCTCGAAGAGGATGATCAGGAACCAGAGAATGCCGGTGAGCGAAAGGAAAACCGACCGCTGACGGGCGAGGTTCCAGATCCCAATGATTCCCGCGATGACCGCGATGACCAGGTAAACCGTGCTCCAAACCATGTGCATAGCGTGGAAGAAAAAGGGATCTGGGTCAAGCCGTCTATCGGACGCCGGCAAGGGACGATTCCGCCGCGTCTCGCAAGGCGGCGATTGACGGGCGTGCGGTGCTGACGGGGAGCACGAGGGGAAACGGCAAAGGCGCGCTCTCTTGAGCACCTGACTGTGCCAGGGCGGAACGGCGCGCGTTCGCCATGTCACCGCTTGCTATGGCATCCAGCGCATCGGCCAGGGACCAGATTGCCCCATCAACCTCCGAGGGCGGCACCCGGCCGGACAGAGGGAGCCACAGGGTGCCCCCGGGTGACAGGCCCGCCAGCTTCTCACTGAAGCGCTCGAGACCGGGAACCGCGGCCAGCGCATTCGCAAAGGGGATTCCTGTATCCACGAGGGCGATTGGCCGGTCTCCCAGGGACAGGATGGCTGCCGGCATTCCGAGGGTCGACGCGATGGACGCGGTGACGATGGTCCAGTCTGATTCGTCTGGTGAAAGGCCGCGAAGCAGGTTTCGCATCGTCGGCCCCGTGGATTCAGGGGTGCGGGTTGAATCAGCCGGGGAGACCCCGGGCACCGTGTGCGCCTGCCTTCTCGCGGCTCCGAGAGAATCGAGGATCCCGGCCAGCTCGGCCAGGGGCTGCGACGGGTTCGACCTTGCACCCTCCAACAGTGACTCCGCAAGGTTCGCGGCCAGAGTGTCCTGCGGCACGGCGCGGCAGGCCAGGGCTTCCGCGAGGCTTCGCCGCGGTCCTCCCTCGGCAGCCTGTGCGGAGAACGAGAGGGACCGCGAAATCCCTTGCGCCCCCCGTTCATACGTGACCAGGGCGAAAACCGGCACAGCGGCCGCTGAAGTCGGGCTCTCCAGGTCGGCCGGGCCGAGCGGGATACGCACCTCGCGCTCTTCCGACGGGGGGATCTCGTCGAGTGCAGCCAGTGCCGGGGCCGACACGGCCGAGGGAAGACCGGCGTGAACCCGCACGCCGCGCAGGGCCTGGGCGCCCGAATTGCGCAGCGTGACTTCCAGCGTGAGCGATGTCCCGCAGGCATCCGGGTGCCCGATGAGCACCCGTGCAGATACGGCCTGGATGTCCGGCGTGCCCGTAAGCGCCGAGCGGATTTCTCTCCTCCGGGCAAGGACGGTCTGCAGCATCGCAGCAGCCGCCTGGTCTTCCGGAGATTCCGCGGCAAGCTCCCGGAGCGTCTCCGCCGTCCTGAGCCAGGCGGCATCGGCTCGCTCATACAGGAGATCACGCGTCAGCCCGTCCGCGAAATCGGAGTATCCCGCAGCCTTCTCCCTCAGGAGCGCTATGCGGGCGGCCTCGCGCTCGGCCTCGGCTCCACCGGCCTGAATCAGCAGCTCGCCGTACTGCAGCGCCACCAGCCCGAGCCCGGCGCCGTGGGCGAATGCCGACGCCTCCTGCAGATCCCCCAGCTTGCGAGAATCCAGCCGCTCGAGCAGGGACCCGAGCCGGGCGGCCTCCCCGGCAGGCGAAGAAGAGAAGGCGAGCAGCCTCCGCGATTGCGCGTCGAGGATCGTGAACGATCCGCTGGATCGGTTCGCGGCGAGGTCGAACGATGAGGGCAGGCTCTCGCCGGGCCGTCCGGGAATCCGTGCGAGCCTCCAGACGGGGATTCCAGAGCTCTGGAACTTCCACACCTCCGCGGATCCGGCAAGGAGGAAGCTGCCGTCATCGAAGACCGCGAGCTGCTGGGGGAGCTGCACGGTGGCGGCGCTGAAAAGCGGCCGTATGGAGAAAACCTCCTGTCCTCGGGGAGTGAGGATGCGCACGCGCCGCTCTCCGGCATCCCAGGCCCAGAGGTTGCCTTCCCTGTCCAGGTCGAACGCAGGCACGTACGAGGCCGCGACGCGCACCACGCGGGAAGGTCCGCCTTCGAGGGGATACAGGCGGATCCCCGGCTCGCCGAGCTTCCCCGGCAGCGCGGCCAGCGTTCTCCTCCCGATCAGCCGGGCAGGGAGCGCTGAAAGTTCCTGCGCATCTGTCACCTGCCGGGTGCCCAGCCTCGGGTCGACGAAGGCGATCCTGGCCTCCCGCTCGGAGAGCAGGAGGATCGTGTCGCCCGGTCCCTGGACGATCCCGGACAGCTGCATCGGCTCGCGCCCGATTCCCTGGCCATTGATGTCCCGGATCGTGGAGGCTGAGATGCGAAACAGCGGTCCCAGCGTGAGATACCGGTGGGGAAAGCAGATCGTGATCTCATCGCCTGAGCCCGCAAGCCCGACCGGCTCCAGCTC
>JBEKXR010000039.1:0-13882 GCA_049511935.1 Spirochaetia bacterium
TGTCCCCCTGCATGGCCTCCTCCACGAGCTTCACCGACCGCGCAATCCCCACTGTCAGGGGAATGACGGAAAAGGGGAATGCGACGGAATCGCGCAGCGGGAGGATCGGAAGCTCGCGGGGAACGCTCACCGACTGCTCGTTGCTCTTCGGTCTGAAAAAACTTGCCATGTCTGTAAGATACGCACAGGAGGCAAATTCTCAAAACCTCCCCAAACGGCCAGTCCCGGGGCGCCGGTTCGAAAGCAAGAACCGGGTTGATCCGGCCCTTTGGCATCCGCTACTTTCCCTCCATGGGAACAGTCGACATCCTTCTGCTTCTGGTGCTCTCCGGGATCTGGGGCAGCTCGTTCATCTTCATCCGATACCTCGCGCCGATCATAGGTCCCGTGGCAACCGCCGACGCCCGGATGCTCCTCGCGGGGGTGGCTCTCGTGCTCTTTTTCCTTCTCACCCGGTTCAAGCCCGAGTGGAAGAAGAACGCGAAGCATTTCCTGGTGATCGGACTCCTGAACTCGGCGATCCCGTTCGTCCTGTATTCCGTCGCCGCACTGGTGCTGCCCGCCGCCATGGAGGCAATTTTCAATTCGATGTCTCCCATGTTCGGCGCGATATTCGCCGCGCTGTGGATGAACGAAAAGCTGACGCCGCGCAAGATCGCCGGCCTGCTGCTCGGGGTCGGCGGCGTCGTGACGATGAGCAGCCTGGGCGGCCTCCGCTTCGATACGATGACCGTTCTCGCCGTCGTCGCCTGCATCCTCGCACCCCTGTGCTACGGACTGGCGGGCGTCTACATCAGGACGCGCGCGTCAGGCGCCCGGCCGATGGCAATCGCGGGCGGAAGCCAGCTCTTTGGCGGCCTCGCGCTGCTGCCGTTCGCTTTCGTATTCCCGCCTGCTGCTTCTGCGATCGACGCACGCGTCGCGCTCATCGTGGTCGCCTTCGCGCTGGCCTGCAGCGCCGTGGCATATCTCATCTACTACAAGCTGATCGCCGATATCGGACCCACCAAGGCCCTCACGGTGACCTTCCTGATACCGGTCTTCGCCATGGCGTGGGGACTGATCTTTCTCCACGAGACGGTCAGCGGGAGCATGATCCTGGGGGCGGCGATCATCCTCGTCGGGACATTCCTGGTTGCCGCGCGTCGGGCGACGCCGAAGCAGAAGCCCGCGGATGTTCCGGCCCAGGAACCGCGCGTATATTGAATGTGACCCGAAAGGAGACCCGAATGGGATTCACCCTGGACATCGGCGCGCGCGCCCCTTCATTCGCCCTTCCCGCGACCGACGGCAAGACCTACCGATTGGAGGATTTCAAGGGCGCACCTGTCCTCGTCGTGTTTTTCACCTGCAATCACTGCCCCTACGTCCTGGGCTCGGACGAAAAGACGCGGGAGACCGCGGAGAAGATCGCGCCGCGGGGCGCCGCGTTTGTCGCCATCAACTCCAACAGCGAGCAGACTCATTCCGAAGACGACTTCGCCCACATGGTCGCGCGCATGAAGGACAAGAAGTTCCCGTGGGTGTATCTGCGCGACAAGAGCCAGGCATCGGCCCGCGCGTATGGCGCCCTGCGCACGCCGCACTTTTTCGTCTTCGGCAAGGATCGATTCCTGCTTTACACCGGTCGGGCGGTGGACAATCCGAAAGAGACCACGAAGATGACCGTGAATGACCTGGAGAACGCGCTGGAGGACATCGTCGAGGGTCGGCAGGTCAGGACGCCGGTGACGAACCCCCTGGGGTGCAATGTGAAATGGCTGGGCAAGGACGCGCACTGGATGCCGGCAGAGGCGTGCGACCTCGTGCCGAGGCACGCCGAAGCCTCCCGCCGCGCATAGCGCGGCTGCTACACCTCGATCGTCTTCCCTTCCTGGGCGATGCTCACCTTCATCCGCGTCCTGCCCCGAATCAACGACATGTAGGCTTTGTATAGGCCTTCCAGCTGCTGGTCGGTTCGAAGCGGATCGTGGTGGAAGAGAACGAGGTGTTTTACTCCTGCCTTATGCGCGGATTTGATCGCCGATCCAAAGGTGCTGTGCCCCCATCCCTTCTTGCCAGCAAGGTACTCCTTGTGCGTGTACTGCGTGTCGTGCACGAGGATGTCGGCGTCTTTGTAGAACTGCTGGACCTTCTCGTTCTGTTCGCGCGCCGCAATCTCCCCCTCTTTGACTGCCGCTTCGTTATAGCCGGGCTGGTCGGGCTTCGCCTCGAAGACATTTTGGAACATCTCATGGTCGTACGCGGTGCACAGTACCTTGCCGTCGAACTCGAACCTGTACCCGAGCACGAGGATCGGGTGGCCGAGGTACTTCGTGGTGACGGTGAGGCCGCCCCCGAGGTCGAGGCTCCCTTCCTTGAGCGGGAAGTAGTTTATCTTGGCACGCAGCTCCTCCAGGCGGATGGGAAAGTAGCGGTAGCGCAGCTGGTCCCCGACGATCTTGTCCAGGGTGTCGTCCTCGAAGCTGACCGGCCCGTAGATGTCCAGCTCCGTGGTGGGGAGAAAGAGAGGAGTGAAGAAGGGGAAGCCCATGATGTGGTCGGAGTGGGTATGCGTGAGAAAGACGCTGGTCTTGATGGGGCCCCGGGGCAGGTCCTTCTTCATGATCACCGTGGCCAGCTCGCGGATGCCGGACCCGAAGTCCATGATGATGAGCCTGTCTTCTTTTCCGAATCTCAGCTCGAGGCAGGAGGTGTTTCCACCGTACTTCACTGTCGTCGGGCCGGGGACGGGGATGGACCCCCGCACCCCCCAGAAGGTCAGCCGGATTGACACGGTCGCCCTCCTACTGGGAGACGCTCAGGAAGACCTTGGCCTTCTCGATCTCGCTATTGGCCTTCTCCTCCATCGCCTCGAGGTCGTCGAGGGTGATGCCAAGCTCTTCGTAGAGACTTTGCGGGAGCTTTTCGGGGTAGCGATCGCCGGAGAATCCGATCTGGTACGTGTTGGCGAAAAAGTTCGCCGCCGCAACGGTGAGGAGAATGTCCCGGTTGTCTCCAGGGTATGAATCGAGGAAATGGTGGAAGAACACGATGTCCTCCATCACGGGGCCGAGGTTCCAGTTCTTGATGATGAGCCGCCCCACCTCGCAGTGGTTGACCTCCATGGTGCGTTCTTCCAGGATGTACAGCGGGCCGCGCTCCTTGTCCGTGAGGGAGAGTGCGGTCACGTACTCCGCCGAGAGCTTGTTGTTCAGCGGGATCTTGCCTATGTCGTGCAGGAGCCCGGCTACGAAGTATTCCTCCAGCTGTTTCGGGTCCTTCTTCCGCTTGATGGCGATGAGCTTGGCGGTCACCCCCACGCAGAGAGAATGGCGCCAGAAGCCGTCGATGTTCAGCGCCTGGAAGTTGCCCTTCGCAGACAGGTTTCCAAGAACCGCCGTGGACAAGGCGAGGTTTTTCACCGTATTAATCCCCAGCATGATGATCGCCCTCACAAGGCTGGTGATCTGGGTGTTGAGGCTGTAGTAGGCGGAGTTGATCAGCTTCATCACCCGGCCCATGAGCACGGGATCCAGGCTGATCATGAAGTTGAGGTCCGACGGCGACGTCTTCGGATCGTTGGCGATCTGCAGGATCTTCGAGACGGTAATGGGGAGGCTGGGCATCTTGGCGATGTAGGTCTGGATGACGGCGAGTATCTGCTGTTTGTCCTGCATACCCTATTTCGATCTCCCCATCCGGGCGACGATGGATTCTATCCTGTCCCTCATGGCGGCGCCGACAGCCTTGTCGGGATGCCAGGCGGCAAGGTCCCTGAGATAGGAAAACGTGTCGACGACTCGTGAGCGCGTCATCGGCGTATCCCGACGCTGGAACGTCGGGTGCTTGCTTTCGGCAACTTTTTGCCGCAGGCCCTTCCTGCCGGCAAGCCGCGCCTTCAGCGACTCCATCGCGAGGCGCTCGGTGCTCCCACGAAACCGCTTTTTCTCCCGCTCCGGCAGATAATCCGACAGTTTCCCCAGATAGTCAAGAAGATCGGCCGGGCCGGCATTCCCCCCGCCCTTGTCGAGACGGTCGCGAACGCCATTGAGGTAGCTCCGAAGCTCCTTGCGCACATCGTCGCTCGAACGCGGGGAGGTCGCGGACCCCGCCGCCTCCGAATCGGACGGCTGCGACCCGGGGACAGAAGGCCGCGGCCCCCCGGTGGCCTTTTCGGCCGCAGTGGCAGCCGCCGGCGTTTCGCCGGGGCCTGCTTCCGGTTCCGTCACCGGCTCGAGCTGCTCCAGCTCCGCTTCTGGTTCCTCCTCGATCTCCGTCGCGATCTCGGGTTCGGGTTCCGAGTCGGTGATCGGTTCGAGGCCCGGCCATCCCGCAGGGGCAGGCGCACGCGCGTCTGCCGGCGGCGGCTCCTTCGTGACGGGCTCGAGATCCTCCGGCACTTCCTCGAGGGCGATCTCTGGTTCTTCCCTCGACATCTGCGTGTCCGGTGGCCGCTTGTCCATCGGGGATTGCATTCCCTGCTCGTCCGGTTCGTCCATGTCAGCTGATGCATAGCGCGGGAAACCCTCCGGCTGCGGTCCCGAAGACGGGAGGTCCATCGTGATCGGCCGCGGGGGAGGCTGCCCCCCTCCCGCCTGCATGTTCAGGACAATCGGAGGCATGGGCGCTGTGCTCTTCTTCTCGTCGATCTTGCGGGAGAGCTCCTTCATCTCGTCGAAGAGCTTCTCCACCACCTTTGACTGTGCCGCCACCGATTCTTTCAGAGAGTTGGCCAGGACCGACTCCCCCTGCGGGGAGAGAGTGAGCTGGGCAGGGGGGGAAGGCTGCGCAGGGGGGGAAGGCGGCGCAATCGAAGGTGGTGGCGCAGGGGGGGAAGGCGGCGCAGGCTGTGGAGGCGGCGCAATCGAAGGTGGTGGCGCAATCGAAGGTGGTAGCGCTGGCGCAATCGAAGGTGGTGGCGGTGGCGGAGGTGCCTGAGCCGCACCCCGGGGCTGCCGGGTGGGAAAGACGGGGGGAGGCTCGAACATCTCCAGGGCAGGGTTCCCCTCGTACAGCTCCTGGTCCTTCAGCAGATTCACGAGGTTCGGCGGCCGCTCGTCCTCGATGGAGACTTCCTCGTCCTGGACTGGCTCCTCCACCTCCTCGAGTTGCAGTTCCTCGTCGGCTTCACGAACCGCGAAGACCGGCTCCAGCCCTCCCACGTTGATGATGGGGACCGCATCCTCCTCGAGGGGCTCGAAGTCCTCGATCATGAGCGTGTCGTCCGCCATCTTCCCCTTCTCCGGCGGTGCAGTGTCCACCGAGAGCTCGCGGAACTTTCGGATTGTCTTCTCCCGTTCGTCGCGGAAATCCTTCTCGTGCTCGGAGATCGCCTTCTCGTACTCCTCCATCGCGCGGGAAAGAGCCTCCATGTCCTTCGGATCCGTGCTCTGCTCCAGCGTGTTGATCAGGCCCTCGATCGTCTCGATGGCCTTCTGCGGCTCTCCCAGCTCGCGGTAAAGCTTCGCCAGCCGGCTGCTCGCCTCCGTATCCTCGGGAAACGCCTCCCGCACCTCGATGAGGGTCTGGGCCGCCTGCCGGAGGTGACCCTGCTTTGCGTGGATGTCGGCCAGGAGGATACGCGCCCTGCGGTCCTCTGGCCGGGCCGAGAGGTAGCGCAGCACCTCCTCCTGGGCCTTCGCCGTATTGCCGGACTCCTTCAGGAGGAATGCCTGGTCGATCCGGAAGTCCTGGTCTTCGCCGCCGAGGGCTTCGAGCTTCTCGTAGCATTCGAAGGCTTTTTTCGTCTCACCCGTGCGGCCGTACACGATCGCAAGGCCCTTGAGCGCTTCGGGATTCGACGGCTGGGCAGAGAGGACCGTGGTGTACTGTTCGATGGACTCAGGGTAATTCTCCAGGAGCCGCAGGATTCCTGCCAGGCGCAGCCGCGCGTCCACGTTGCCAGACTCGATGGAAAGCAGCCGGCGGAGCTCTTCCAGGGCCTCGGTGAGCTTGCCCTCCTCCTCCAGGAGAGAGGCGAGGTTGCCCACGGCCTGGCCATAGCGCGGGTTGGCCTTCATGGACTCGCGGTAGGACTGCGAGGCCTCGTCCCGCCGGCCCAGGGCGGCCAGGACCACGCCGAGGTTGTTGAGGGGGCGGGCGTTCTTCGGTTCGGTTCGCAGCGCTTCACGGAGCGTCTTCTCTGCCGCGTGGTGATCGCCGAGACGGTGCTGGGCGACGCCGAGGTTGTTCAGGGCGTCGGTCCAGCCCGGCTTGGCCTTCACCGCGGCGTCGTACTCCTCCCGCGCCTCTTGGAGCTTGCCGATGCGCTCGTAGACGACTCCGAGGTTATAGTGCAGGCGCGGCTGGCTCGTGTCGGCCTGGAGTCCCTTCTGGTAGATGCGGATCGCATCCCCGTACCGCCCCGCCGCCTCGAGCACTGTGCCGAGGTTGATGTAAGAGGACACGAATGAGGGGTCAACGGCGATCGCCTTGGAGAAGTTTTCCTCGGCCTGCTCGTTGTTGCCCAGCGCCTTGTAGACGTTGCCGAGGTTGTAGTACACGTCCCCGCGCTGCGGGGAGAGGTTGATGGCCCGCTCGAAATGCGGGATCGCCTCGCCGTAGGACTCGATCCTCTTGAAGAGCACACCGAGATTGTTGTGAGCCTCCGTGTAGTCCGGCTTCAGCTGCACGGCTTTCTGGAACATCTCGATGGCCTTGTGGAACCTGCCCGTCTTCTCGCAGACGCTGCCCAGGAGATTGTAGGCCACCGCGGAGTCTGCCTGGTCCTCCAGGATTCGCAGCGCAAGCTTCTCCACGAGGGGGTACTCCCCCATCTTGAAGGCGTTCCGCGCACGCACCAGGATTTCCGGGGTGGCCATTGCTTTCATTTGTATATCCTGGAAGGGCGGGCGCTGATCTCCGAGCTGAACTCGCTCTGCTGCCGGGGATCCGAGGTGTCATAGGCCGCAACGGCGAAGTAATACAGAGAGCCGTTCTCCAGCCCGCCGATCTCGAGAGTGGTCGAAGAGCCGGCATCAATGGGGGATGCGCCCTGCGCGGCGCTGGTTCCCAGGTAGTTGTGAGGCGAAGTGCCGTAAAAGACGAGGTAGCCCTTCACGTTCAGGTCATTCACTTTGCGCCACGTGAGGGTGACTTTCCCGTTGCCGGGCGTCGCGACGAGGGCCGCCGGTGGTGCAGGCGGGAGATTGGGCTCGTAGACGATCCTGAGGCTGGAAAGTCGGGGCGATTGCGTGCGGGTGCCATCGGGATACAGCTCCGCGCGAAGCTGGATGTAGCGCGCCTTCAGCGTTTCTCCGAAATCGGAACCCGGCACGAATGGCACCCAGTCCGTGTCGCTTTTTAGTTGCCTTTTGCCCGCCCACGTGTCGGCAGTCTGGTAGGAGAACTCGATGCCGCTGTCGGAAGGCGTCGTCGCGACCGATTCGATGCGCGCGATACGCGTGGCGGAGTACCCCAGGTCGATGATGCGGGAGGTCGCCACGCCTGTTTTTCCGAGGAAGCGGGAAAGCAACGGGTCGTCCACGAACCTCCGCGAGATGCGAAGCTCGTCCATGAAACCGGTGAATCGCGCACCGAGCACGAGGGGACCCGCAAATGCGGTGCCCAGCGCGGGCACCGCGATGGATCCCGTTTCGCGGCCCGTGTCGGTGACGTGCAGGACCGCTTCCGGCAGACCGTCCAGCCGGTACTCGAGCAGCCCTTCCCGGGAGTCGAAGCGCAGGAGGTGGTGGTGCCATGTTCGCGGAAGGAGCTGCCTCGTGCCGGAAAGCCTCACGGGAATCCGGTCCGCGCCGGGGAGCCGAAAGAGATTCTGGAAATCCCAGACCAGCTTTCTGTCCCGTATGAAACAGCGCACCCCCTGGCTGAAGAGCTGACTCTTTCCCGGGGAGCTTCCGTGCTCGGAACCGTCCCATGAGATGACGGTCTCTCCGTCAGACATCGTGGCGGGGTACAGCCAGAACTCGATCGTGAAGTCTCCCCACACCGCCCCGACGCTGAACATGCTGCCCGAGGGGGCCCGGAGACTGACTCCCTGCCGGCCGCCCGTGAAGGCGGCGCTTGCCCCGCCCACGGCGGACACCGAATCGGAAATCGCCGGGCCGTCACCCGTGAACGTGTAGGCACCGGTGGCATCCGTCGACGAAGGGGAATCGAAATGCAGGAGAAGCTCCGTGGCGCTGTCGGGTGTGTAGGCGCCCCCGGCAAGCGTGAGGTCCCGGAAACCCCAGCGGCCCGGCAGCGCCGTCACTCCCTGGAGGCTCATCATGTCTCCCCAGAGGCTTTCCTTGCCAAGCTCGATGATTTTCTCGAGGCCGGGGAGAGACGGTGCCGAGAGCAGGAGGCAGAGCAGGAGCGCTCCGGAGCAGTATTGTTTCCGGACCATGGTTCTGTACATTAGTATTATAATCGGTCGTCAGGGGTGTTTCTATTGAAGGCTTTCGACGATCCGCGCGACAGGCAGTATCCTGACCAGCCCGGCGTGTACCTCATGAAGGACGCGGGCGGCCGGATCATCTACGTCGGGAAGGCACGGTCGCTGCGGAACAGGATCCGGTCGTACTTCGCGGGGGAGAAGGACATCAAGACACGGTTTCTCCTCGCGCACATGGCCGCCATCGAGGTCATCATCACCAACACGGAGTACGAGGCGCTGATACTGGAAAACAACCTCATCAAGCAGTGGACGCCCCAGTACAACATCGATCTCAAGGACGGCAAGACCTACCCGGTGATACGGCTCACCGCCGAAGAGTTCCCCCGGGTCTACAGGACCCGGCGCATGATCTTCGACGGCTCGGAGTACTTCGGGCCGTTTCCCAAGCCGCACCAGATCGACCTGTACCTCCGGCTCATCGAGAGGCACTTCCCGCTGTGCAAATACCGGGGATCACGCAAAAAAAGGGCCTATCCCTGCCTGAACTACCACATGGGCAGGTGCGCAGGTGCCTGCTGCGGCAAGATCACCCGCGAAGAATACCTGAAGATCGTGGACGGGGTGCGCACTCTGCTGTCAGGCCGCAGCGATGAGCTTCTTCGTGACCTCCGGGTGAAGATGAAGGCTGCCTCGGATGCACAGGATTTCGAGCGGGCCGCCCGACTTCGCGACCAGATCCTCGCCATCGAGGAGGCATCAGTCGAGCAGCGCGTCATGGAGTTCACCGAAGAGGACCGGGACTATATCGCCCTCGCGCCGTGTGCCGAGGAGCTGGTGGTGGTGGTCCTGCAGGTGCGGGACGGGAAGCTCCTCGGCAAGGAGGTCTTCCGGGTCGCCGAGTACTCCCCCGACGAGGAGGCCTTGTCCCACTTCATTTCACGCTATTACGCGGAGCGCAAGGCGATTCCGGGAGCCGTGTACGTCGGCCGGCAGATCGACGCGGAGAATCTCTCCGCGTTCCTCCGAGGGCTTGCGGGCCGCCAGATCGTGGTGAAGGTGCCCCAGAGGGGGAAGCACACGCAGATCCTGGCGATGGCGGAAGCGAATGCGCGGGAGGAAGCCGCCAAGGCCGTCCGCGGGGCGGAGATGACCGCTGCCCTCGAGGGACTGAAGATGGATCTGCTCCTGCCCGGTGTGCCCCGCCGGATCGAGGGTTTCGACATCGCGCACCTCGAGGGCACCGACACGATCGCCTCCATGGTGCGGTTCACCGACGGCCGGCCGGACCGCAGGCTCTACCGCGCCTTTTCCATCCGCAGCCTTGACGGGAAGGTCGACGACTTCGAATCCATCCGTGAAGCGGTGGCCCGCCGATACACCCGCGTGTTGAACGAGGAGCTCGAACGGCCTGACCTCATCCTCATCGACGGAGGCAAGGGCCAGCTCTCCGCGGCGCGGGGCGTCCTTGAGAGCCTCGGCCTGGAGGCGATCCCCGTGATCGGCCTGGCGAAGAAGCAGGAGGAGATCTTCATGCCGGACCGCGAGGGCCCGCTCGTCCTGGACGAGGCCTCGCCGAGCCTGCGGATCCTGGAGGCGGTGCGCAACGAATCACACAGGTTCGCCACGAAACTGAACACAAAGAGGCGGACGAAGCGCATGACGCTGGCGATGCTCGAAGGGGTGCCGGGGATCGGGGCGACGCGGAGCCGCAGGCTGATGGAGGCGTTCGGCTCGGTGGAGTCGATCCTCGGTTCGACCCCCGAGGAGCTTCAGAAGAGGGCGGGCCTCCCTAGAGAGACAGCCGCCATGCTCCTTGCCCGGCTCTCTGGACGACGTAGTACACCATCAGGCGCAGAAGCAGGTCGTGGAGGTCGGCCTTCACCGACCTGAACCGCTCGTCGAACTCCACGAGGAGCTGGACGATCGTCTCGATTTCCGACGCGCTGAACCTCCGGCTGCCCTCTACGTACGTCTTCTGGTTCTTCTTGCTGAAGATCCTCAGCTTCGGGAATGCTTCCGCGCTCTCGTAGTTGGCTGCCAGCATCCGCTTGTAGCCCGCCAGCTTTCTGAACTGCATGAGAAGCCCGCCGACCAGCTGTGTGGCATCGGCCTCCCGGGAGAGGAGGATCCTGTCCAGGACCTCCTCGGCCGACAGGAGCTCGCGCTCGCAGATCCTGTCGAACAGGGTGAAGACGTTCTCTTCCTTGGAGTGATAAATGTACTGTTCCACGCTCTCCAGGGTGATGGCGGCATCCGGGCCGAAGAACAGCGCGAGACTCTCGCATTCCACGCGCATGTCGCGCGTGTTGTTCTCCACCATGTCCAGAATGTACTCCACCGCCTCCGCGGCGATCGAGATCTTTCTCTGTCGGAAGAAGCTCGTCACCCAGCCCTGTTTCTGGTTGTCGAACATCTCCCAGAAGACCTTCTGGTGCTCGAAGGGCACGGCGCCCGGCGTCTTCTTCCTCTGGTCTCCCGTGATCCTGCGATCGATGTCACCGGGAAAGCCCGCGCTGAGCAGGAGGAGGGTCGCGTCCTCCGCGGGGGAGGCGAGGTACTCGACGAGCGCGGCCACCTCCTCCGCGCGCTTCACCTCCTCCGCGTTTGCCACGATCACAAGCCGATGCCGCGCGAACAGTGACATGTTGCGCAGACACCGAACGACCTCCGACATGCTGGTCTCCCCGGCATAGAACCGCGACCTCTCCGGTGGCTCGCCGAGACGTGCGGCGAGTGCCTCCGTGATCTTCTCGATGAACGCCAATTTTTCCCCTTCCTCGGGTCCGAGGAGGAGGCGGGCAGGCGGCTCGTGCGAGGGGGACAGCTTTTGCGGCCCTGCGGGGCTCACATGTAGCTTCTCATGAGGAAGGCGAGCTTGCCGAGTATGCGGACATTCTGAGTATACAGGGGAGGATACTTCGGGTTTTCCGCCTTCAGACGCACGCGGTTTTTCTCCACGTAGAATCGCTTGAGGGTCACCGCCTCGTCCACCATGGCCACGACGATGTCACCGTTGTCCGCTGTGTCCTGGTGCGTCACCACCACCACGTCGCCGTCCATGATGCCCGCGTCCTTCATGCTGTCGCCCTTCACCTGCAGGGCGAAGTGAGTGGAGGCGCCGAGGGACGCGGCCGGCACCTGCACGTAGCCCTGGAGGTTTTCCTCGGCGAACAGCGGCCTGCCCGCGGCCACGTTGCCCAGAAGCGGCACCGAGGCCATCTCGTCCTTGTCCGCTTCCGCGTCCCGCACGATCTCGATCGCGCGCGAGCGGTTCTCGTGGCAGCGGAGGAAGGCCTTTTTCTCCAGGGCCTTCACGTGGTCGTAGCTGCCCTTGACGGAGAAGCGGAAGTTGGTGGCGATCTCGCGGATGGTGGGAGGATAGCGGTTGATGCGGATGAACTCCCGAATGAAATCGAAGACTTCGCGCTGCCGCTGGGTGAGGCCTTTCATTTCCGATTATTTCTCCGTTGTCATCTTCAACTTCTTCATCTTGCTGTGAAGGTTGCTCGCATAGACACCAAGCGCATCCGCGGTGCGCGAGACGTTCCCCCCGTTCTCCCGCAGCCGTGCGGCGATCAGCTCCCGCTCGAAGTCGTCACGCGCCTCGGCAAGCGTCATTCCCTCGTAGGCAGAGATCCCATTGCTCGACTCTGCCGGCGCGGCGGCCCCCAGGAATGACTTCACCGATGCTGCGGAAATGACCGCCTCCTCCGTCATGATATTAACCCTCTCGACGAAGTTTTTCAATTCCCTGATGTTGCCGGGCCAGTGGTAACCCCCCAGCGCTCTCATCCCCTCCGGAGAGACCGTCCGCGGCTCCTGCGCGGACGGCCGCTTAAACTTCTCCATGAAATAGGCCACCAGTGCCGGCAGATCCTCCAACCGCTCGCGCAAGGGGGGGACGAGGATCGGCACGACGTTGATGCGGAAGAACAGGTCCTCCCGGAACCTGCCCCGCCCGATCTCTGCGCGGATGTCCTTGTTCGTCGCCGAGATCACCCGCACGTCCACGGTGAGGGATTCCTCGCCGCCGACCCGCTCGAAGCGCATCTCCTGCAGGACCCGCAGGACCTTGGCCTGCGTGATCAGCGACATGTCGGCGATCTCGTCGAGGAAGAGCGTGCCGTGGTCGGCCGTTTCCACCTTGCCGCGCCGGCGCTGCAGCGCGTTGGTGAACGCCCCTTTTTCGTGGCCGAAAAGCTCGCTCTCGATGAGGGTCTCGGGGATGGCTGCGCAGTTCAGCTCGACGAACGGGCCGGATGCCCGCGGGCTGCGCGCGTGGATTTCGCGGGCCACCAGCTCCTTGCCCGTTCCATTCTCTCCCACGATGAGGATGCGGGAATCGCTCGCGGCCGATTGCGCGATGAGGTCGCGCACGGCGCGCATCCCCTTGCTGTCCCCTACCATCCTGTCATCCATGAAGATGCTGTTGCGCAGCGTCCTGTTTTCCCGGCGTAGATCCTCGATGGCCAGGGCGTTGCGCACCACTGTCATCGTCCTGTCAAGCGAGAGAGGCTTTTCCAAAAAGTCGAAGGCGCCCATCTTTGTGGCCTGCACGGCCAGGGAGATGTTCGCGTGGCCCGATATCATGATGACCTCCAGGTCGGGGAACTGCTCGCGGATGCGTTTCAGCACGTCCATCCCGCCCATGTGGGGCAGCCAGACATCGAGAAACACCAGGTCCACCGTGGCGGCGGCCAGCTCGGCCAGTCCCCGGATCCCGTCCTCCACGGCGAGCACCGTGTAACCCTCGTCCTCCAGGACGTCCCTCAGAACGGTCCGGATGCCCGGCTCGTCGTCGATGATGAGGATGGTTCTCACCCCTCTGTCCCCCCCGCCGCCAAAGGCGGATTTGGCGCCGCCGTCGGCAGATCGATGAAGAAGGTGGCGCCGCGCACCCCGTCGCTTTCAGCCCACACATTCCCGCCGTGGTCGAAGACGATGCGCTGCACGATGGCAAGGCCGAGGCCCGTGCCGCCCTGCTTCGTGGTGAAGTACGGGTCGAAGACGCTGTCCATGTCCGACTCGGGAATCCCGACCCCGGTGTCGCTCACCGCGATGCGGCAGAATCCCTTCTGGGCCTTCTTCACCACGTCGGCCCGCACGGACAGCAGGCCGCCGTCCGGCATGGCCTGGATCGCGTTGGTGAACAGGTTGGCGAACACGCGCTTCAGCTGGTCCCTGTCGGCCGACACCACGAGGGTTTCCGGCACCTCGGCGAGGTCGATGCGGACCGTGCTGGAGAGGTTCCAGTACACCGCGCCGACCTCCTCGAGGAGTTTCCGCAGGGGAAACGCCGAGGGCCGGGGCAGGGGAAGCTTCGCGAAGTCGCCGAACTCGCGAAGCATCGTCTCCAGGTTGTCCACCTCCGTGATGATCGAGGCGACGGCGGGCGGGAGCACCTTGTCGAAGTCCGGCGCGTTCTCGCCGTGTTTCTTCAGCATCCGCTGTGCGGAAAGCTTGATCGGCGTGAGAGGATTCCTGATCTCGTGCGCCAGCCGCTGCGCGATCTCCTGCCACGCGGTGATCCGTTCCGCCTGCAGGAGCTTGCGGCGGGAGCGC
>JBEKXR010000040.1:0-13868 GCA_049511935.1 Spirochaetia bacterium
AGGCCGACGAAACCGATCGTGGAGAAGCCGAGGACCCGGATAAGGGTCTCCAGCGCGAACTCGGAGAAGCGCGTCCGCCGGGTGCGCGGGGTGCTGCCCGTGGCTGCCCGCGGAGCGGCCAGGCCGGTCATCCGCCGCTCCCCGCGAGCGGGACAAATCCCACTTCCCGCACCAGCTTCTGTCCATCTCCGATGACCCAGTCGAGGTATTTCTTGACCGCACCGGTCGGCTCGCCGGCGGTATACATGAAGAGCGGCCGGGAAACCGGGTAGGACTTGTCCAGGACCGTGCGGGCCGAGGGAAGCACGTAGGGCCCTGCCGGGGTGCGTGCCACCGCGATCGTCTTCTGTTCAGTAGTCACGTAGCCTAGGCCGTCGTACCCGATCGCGTTGGGGTTCTGCTCCACCTCCGCGCTGATGCCCTGCGAGGAGGGCATGAGAAGCGTTTCCGGGGAGAAGAGGGCCGTGCTCTTCGAGCTGCCCAGCCGGATGACCTGCTCGAGGAAATAGACGTAGGTGCCCGAGTTCGATTCGCGGGAGAGCAGAACCACGGGTCGGTTCTCACCGCCCACGCCCGCCCAGCGGGTGATCTTTCCCGTGTACATGTCGGAGAGCTGCTGGAGCGTCAATCCCTGCACCGGGTTCGCCGGGTTGGCGACGACGGCAATGGCATCGAGGGCCACGATGAACTTGACCGGCAAGATGCCGTTTTTCCCGGCCTGCGCGATTTCCTCGGCGGACATCTCGCGGGAGGCGTTGGCGATCTGAATCGTTCCATTGATAAGAGATGCGATCCCCGTGCCGGAGCCCCCTCCGGTGACCGAGATGCGAACCTGCGGGTTCTCCGACATGTAGCGTTCCGCCCATGCCAGGGCCAGATTCAGCAACGTATCTGAACCTGTGTCCTGGATGGACGTGATCGTGGCGGATGCAGGTGCGCCGGCCGTGGCCGCGGCATTGCCGGTGGAGCGTCCGGTGCAGCCGGCCGCCAGAACGGCGGACAGGCAGGCGCACATCACGCCGCCGAAGGCGGATTTTGCCCACCGGATCGTTGTCTTGGGGATCACGGCAGGGAGTGTTCTCGATAAAGCCGGGGGTTGTCAAGGAACGGTGCTTTTTAGTGCATTTTGGAAGGTGACTTTCGGCCCCGGTTGCGTTAAGATGCCGGGGAAGGAAGGTGGGACGATGAGAATGCGATTCTTCGTTGCGGCGGCTCTCCTCCTCGCGGCGGGCGCTGCCTTCGCGGCGGATTCCGCTCAGCTGAGCGTGACCGTAAAGGAGACGCAGATCCTTGCCACGCCGAGCGCGCTGGGCACGCTCGTGGGTGTCCTGGCCTACGGGGACAAGGTGACCGTCCTCGACCAGCCTGCCAGCGCTCGCAAGGGCTGGCTGAAGGTGAAGAGCAGCGACGGGACGCTCCAGGGCTGGGTCAGGGCAGGGGATTTGACGAAGAGAGTAGTTGCCATGAGTGCCGGCTCTCAGGCTGCATCCCAGACCGCATCCAGCGGCGATGTCGCGGCTGCCGGCAAGGGGTTCAACAAGGAAGTCGAGGCGCAGTACAGCCAGGATCAGAAGCTGGACTACACGTGGGTCGATATCATGCAGGGCGACAAAGAAGAGAAGAAGGAGTTCAAGGTCTCCCCGCAGCAAGTAGCGGCTTTTATCACCGCCGGCGGTCTCAACGAGGGAGGTGCGCAATGAAAACCATTCCGCCGGCACTTCCTGTGATTTCTCTCATGCTGATCCTGGCTGGGTGCGGAACCCTCGACACGTTGAAGGAAGCAGCTGCGGGCAATCCTTCTGCCATCGCGCAGACCGTGGAGACCGGGAAGCAGGGCGTAGAGGTCGGGCAGAAAGTCGTGCAGGCCAACAAGGATTTCTCCCCGGAAGAGGAATACTACATCGGACGGACCGTGGCAGCCACGATTCTGACGATGTACAGGCCCTGGGACGGCCCGAAGGCCAACGAATATCTCAACACCCTCGGACTCAGCCTGGCCCTTGCCGCGGTCCCTCCGAACCCCTACAAAGGCTATCATTTCCTCATCATGGATACCGACGACATCAACGCGTTCGGGGCGCCCAGCGGGTTCGTGCTGGTGAGCCGCGGGCTCCTGCGCTGCGCGAGCAGTGAGGACGAGGTGGCGTCCATCCTGGCGCACGAGATCGGCCACGTTTCCCTGAAGCACGGCATGAGCGCCATCAGCTCCGCGCGAAGGACCGATGCGCTTCTTGCAATCGCCAAGTTCGCTGCATCGAACTCGGGCGTCGGCATGCTGAGCGATCTCACCGCCTCTTTCGGCGGTGTCATCGGGGACATCGTGAAGACAATGGTCTCCTCGGGGTACTCCCGCGACCAGGAGAAGCAGGCAGACCTGGAGGCCATACGGATCCTCCACGACGTCGGCTATGACCCGCAGGCCCTCGTGCGGGTGCTCACCGTCATGAAGACGAAGCTGAAGCCGGACGGCAAGGATTTTGCCAAGACGCATCCGGCCCCTGATACAAGGATCTCGTATCTCAAGGACGCCATCAAGGCGCAAGCGGCAATGCCGGCCGCTTCGGCTGCGCAGGTGAAGAGCCGGCAGATGCGCTACCTGGCGGCATTGCAGAAGATATAGTCCATGGCAAGCCACGAATCCGCCCGGGCGCTGCGCAGGGTTGTCCAGGGTGCCGTGGTCGGGGGCGCAGCAGCCGTGCTCGCCGCCGTGCTCTGGCTCACGGGAGTTACCGGCGGGTTCGAGGCAAAGACGTGGGACCTTCGCGCGCGCCTGCTCATGAGACCGGGTGCGGCCACAAGCCAGGTGGCCACGATCCTCCTGGACCAGCAGAGCCTGAACTGGGGCAAGGCCCAGAATCGGTGGACATGGCCATGGCCGCGGGAGGCCTACGCGGCCGTCGCCTCCTTCTGCAAGCGGGGAGGAGCGAAGGCGCTCGTGCTCGACCTGATCCTGACAGAGCCTTCCTCCATTGATCCTTCGGACGACCAGGCCTTTGGCGAAGGCGTTGCAGACAACGGCCAGGTCGTGGGCGCAGTGAATCTCGCCTTCGAGCAGGGGGATGACACTTCATGGCCCGTGGAAGTGCCGACGCCAAAACTTGCCATAACGGGACCGATCCCGAAGGCACTCGATTTTCCCCGCGCGCAATTTCCTATCCCCGAGCTTTCGCGGAACGCTTTTGCCCTGGCCAATACCAATCTCCCCACCGACGCAGTGGACGGGGTCTATCGCAGCGAGCCGCTGTTCAGCACCTTCGCGGGCAAGCCGGTGCCCTCGGAGGCCCTGGCGGCGTGGCTTGCCGGAGCCGGTCATTCGCCGGACCTCTCCATAGCCCCGGGCAGCCTGCTCATCGGGGGAGAGAAAGTGCCCATCGATGCGGCGGGCAGGTCCATACTCCGGTACCGCGGCCCCAGCCTGACGCACCTTGCCAAGGGCGCGGGGGCCGTGGTGGAGTCCGAGATCCTGATACGGAACGGGCAGCCTCCGAGGTTCGACCCCGCGCTGTTCAAGGACAAGTACGTGTTCTTTGGCGTTACCGCGCCCGGTCTCTACGACTTGAAGCCCACCCCGATGTCCGGCTCGTATCCGGGCGTCGAGATACATGCGACGATGCTCGACAACCTGCTCTCCGGGGACTTCATGCGCCCCGTGTCCCTGGTCCCGACCCTCGCGCTGCTGCTCCTGCTGTGCCTTGGGGCGGGCATCGCCATCTCCAGCGTGCAGAGGGTGGGGCTGAGCGCGATCATGTACGTCCTTTTCATCCCTCTCGCGCCCGCCCTCTGCATCGGGGCGTACGCACTGGGGTACTGGCTGCAGATGATCGCCCTGGAGCTGGGCGTGGTGTTTTCGCTGGTCGGCTCGAACCTTGCCAGCTACGCCACCGAAGGCAAGCAGAAGCGCTACATCAAGGGGGCCTTCAGCCAGTACCTGAGCCCGACGGTCATCGAGGAGCTCATCGCGCACCCCGAACGGCTGACCCTCGGGGGTGAACGACGCGAGCTCACCATCTTCTTCTCCGATGTCCAGGGCTTCACGACGATTTCCGAAGCGCTCAGCCCTGAGGATCTCACCGCGCTTCTCAACGAGTATCTCACCGCAATGGTGGACATCATCCAGGGGGAGGGCGGGACGATCGACAAGTTCGAGGGGGACGCGATCATCGCCTTCTGGAACGCACCCCTGTCCCAAGAAGATCACGCCGTCCGCGGCGTCCGGGCCGCGCTGCGATGCCAGGCCCGACTCACGGAAATGCGACCTTCGATCAAGGAGCGGATCGGCAAGAGCATGTACATGCGCGTGGGGATGAACACCGGGCAGGCTGTTGTCGGGAACATGGGCTCGAAGACGCGCTTCGACTACACGATGCTCGGGGACCAGGTGAACCTCTCAGCCCGGTTGGAAGGCATCAACAAGCAGTTCGGCACCTATTCCATGATTTCCGCGGCGACCCGGGAAAAGATTGCTGGCGCATTTCCCGCACGCGAGCTCTCCCGCGTGGCGGTAGTGGGCCGCAAGGAGCCGGTCACGGTGTTCGAGCCCATGCTCCCGGAGGAGTTCGCCGCGCGCAAGCCGACTCTGGAGGTCTTTGACCGGGGCTTGAAGGAGTTCTATGCCGGGCGCTTTGCGGAGGCGGAGCGGATCTTCGAGGGCATCGCGTCAATGGACCCGCCTGCGGGCTCCTATGTGAATAAATGCCGGCAGCTCGCCGCCAGTCCGCTCGAAGCGGGATGGAGCGGCGTCTGGGTGATGACGGAAAAGTAAGCCGGCGGTACATTAGGGTCATGAGCGGGACTCACGACAGCGCGGTCCAAGGAACGGCGCCGATCCGGCTCTTTGCCTCCGACACCCTGGAGTTTTTCACCCACATCCATCCCGCCACGGTGCTTGTCGCATGGGTGCCCGCGGCAGCCGCGTCCCTCGTGTGGGGCATCGCGCTGTCGGGGGAGTCGGGGCACCCGTACTCAGCAATCCCCGGCTTCGTGGTGGGGATCATCCTGTGGACGATCACCGAGTACCTCCTGCACCGCTTCATTTTCCATTTCACTCCCCGAACGCCCCTGCGGAAAAGGATTTCATTTCTCATGCACGGGGTGCACCACGCGCAGCCGCGCGTGAAGACCCGGCTGGTCATGCCCCTGATGGTGAGCGTGCCGCTCGCCCTCCTGTTCTACCTGCTCTTCTCCGTGGTGGTTTCGCACTTCATGGGGGCCAGATGGCTTACCGGCCCGCTTTTCTCGGGATTCGTCATCGGTTACGTGTGCTACGACCTCACCCACTACGCGCTGCATAACGTGCAGTTCAAAGGCAGCCTTGGGAAGTTCCTGCGGACTCACCACATGCGCCACCACACGGAGTGGGATTCCCGCTTCGGGGTGAGCACCCCGCTGTGGGATCACGTGTTCAGGACCGAGCCGTCGAAGAAGACGGCCGGGGACGACGGGCAGCGCTGAGGCCGCCTCCGAAGGCTGCCGAAGGGCTATCCGACCTTGTAAGTCCCCCCGGGCGCGACGACAACCGCGTGAAGCCCCTTCGCCTCCGCCTTTCGAACGAACTCCGCGGGGTCTGCCTTGATCAGGTCGAAGGTGTCGTAGTGCATCGGGATGCAGACCTTTGCCTTCAGGAAGCCGGCCGCCCGCACCGCGTCATCGATTCCCATTGTAAAGTTGTCGCCGATGGGGAGGAGGGCAACATCGAGCGGACCCCAGGCTTCGCCGATGAGCTGCATATCGAGGAACAGCCCCGTGTCTCCTGCGTGGTAGACCTTCTTCCCTCCCATCGTGAGGACGATGCCGGCAGGGCTTCCCAGGGCCTCCCCGTTCGGTCCCGTGGACCCGTGATGCGCGATGGTCAGCTTCACGTGGCCGAAAGGAAACTGCCATCCGCCGCCGATATGAAGCGGATGACCCTTCGCTCCCTTCGCCTCCAGGTAGCCGACGATCTCGTAGTTGGAGATCACCAATGCACCGGTCTTCTTCGCGATCTCCGCCGCATCACCGATGTGGTCACCGTGACCGTGAGTCACGAGGATCGCATCCAGCTTCGCGAACGAATCGGGCTTCGCGGTCGCCTTCGGGTTGCCTTGCAGAAACGGGTCGATGAGCACCCGATGCGTCCCGTCATCGATCTCCCAGCAGTCGTGGCCGTGGTAACGAAGATTCAACATGCTCCAATCCTCCATTTGACAAGGAATACTACGTACACAAGGTAATATTTTGCACTTCAAATGTACCAATATATTCTGTTGACTAATATTCAAAAATAGTCAACATTCCGCATATGATCGGCGCGGCAAGAGCACAGGACGCCCAGTCTCGCAAGCTTCGGGCCGACCGGATCCTGGACTCGGCTGCCGAGCTCCTCCTGCGTTGGGGGTACAAGAGGGTCACGATCGACGACGTGGCGGCCCAGGCAGGAATCGGCAAGGGTACGGTCTACCTGCACTACAGGACGCGCGAGGAGCTCTTTTTTTCCGTCATCATGCGGGAGCAGGCAGCGGAGACAGATGAGCTCATTGAGGCGGTTCGACGGGACCCGCGGGAGGCTCTCCTCCATAGGCTGATTCGGCTGAAGTACCTGTCCGCGATGCGCCGGCCCATCCTCCGAGCGGTGATTGCGGCCGATCCAGAAATTCTTGGTCGTCTCGTCGATGCTGCCAAAGGCTCCGATCTGGGAAAGCTGCTGGGGCTCGTCTCGTTTGAATACTTCCAGATCATGATCGAACATTCCCTCATCAAACCCGGCATCTCAGTACCGGAGCTGATTTACGGGGTGGGCGCCATCACGATCGGCTTTTTCACGGGAGACGCTTTTCTGGAGGCGTTCGGCGGGAGCCCGGCGCTGGAGCGAAAAGCGGATCTTCTGGAAGCCGCAATCGAGAGGAGCTTCGTGCTCCCGGCATCCGACGACGCGCTGCGCGCAATTGCGCCGGCCGTGATCGAGCTGTATGCGAAATCGAAAGAGATCAGCCAGGCATACCTGGAGCGCGCGTACGAGGCGCGCTCCTTCCGGACAGGAGAAACATCATGACGGCGCTGCACCTGGAGAAGGTCACCAAGGTCTACCGCAAGGGGGAGAATGAAGTCCGCGCGCTGGACGGAATCGATATCGACATTGACAAGGGGGAGTTCCTCGCCGTCGTCGGCCCTTCGGGCTCCGGCAAGACAACGTTCCTGAACATCCTCGGATGCCTGGACGCGCCTACCGACGGACGGATCGTCTACGACGGGACGGAGCTGCGCGGGCTCGGAGAAAAGGGAATGTCCGCCTATCGAAGGGAGCGGATCAGCTTCGTCTTCCAGTCCTACAACCTCATTCCCGTTCTCAGCGTGCGGGAGAACGTCGAGCTTCCGCTGCTGATCGAGCGGAAGCTGGATGCCCTGGAGATCCGTCATCGGACCGAGGAGATGATCGCCGCGGTGGGTCTTGCGGGCAAGGAGAACCGTTATCCCCGCGAGCTTTCCGGCGGCCAGGAGCAGCGCGTAGCCATTGCCCGCGCGCTGGTGAAACAGCCGCTCGTTATCCTTGCCGACGAGCCCACCGCGAACCTCGATTCGCGGACCGCGCAGGAGATCGTGGATCTCATGCGCGGCATCAACGCCGCGAAGGGAAGCACCTTCGTGTTCTCCACGCACGACCGGCTGGTCATGGAACACGCGCGCCGCGTCGTGACGATCTGCGACGGCCGTGTGACCGCGGATGAACGAAAAAATCCGCCTTCGGCGGCGGGGAAGTAGGCATGGGGACGCTCTGGAAGATCGCCCTGCGCAACACGGTGCGCCACGGCCGGCGGACGATCATCACCGCGGTGGTGATGATGGTGGGCATCTCGGTGTTCATCTCCTTCGATTCCATGCTCGCGGGACTGGACCGAATGGCGGTGGACAACATGGCGGATTACACCCTCTCGTCTCTGAAGATCCACAATCCCGCCTATGTCCAGGACATCGAGGCAACGCCGCTGGACAAGGGCCTGGCCCATCCCGCGGAAACACTCGCGGCGGTGGCCGCACAGAGCCTGCAGGGTGCGGCGCGGCTCCGATTCGTTGCCCGGGTCTCGAACTACACTGACGAGATCCCCGTGCTGGCCGACGCGGTGGACCCCTCCGCTGACGCGCGCGTGTTCAAGCTTTCGCAAGCCGTCGTTGCCGGTTCATGGCTGTCCCGCGCCGCGCCTCGCTCCGTGGTGCTCGGCGCGGAGCTCGCGGGCGAGCTGAAGCTGAACGTGGGGGACCAGGTCCTCGTCTCCGCGCAGACGGTCAACGACGTGACGAACGCGGACGAGTACACCGTCGCAGGCCTCGTGAGCACTCCCGCCCCTGAGGTCAACCGCGGCGGGCTCTTCATCCCGCTAGATGACGCGCGCGTGCTGCTAGACGCGCGTTCGGGACCCGGCGGGCTGGTCACCGAGGTGGACGTGGCGCTTCCCCGTGCCTCGAGCCTGGAAGCGGCGCTCGTGCAGGGCGAGGCCGCCGCATCACGACTGCGGACCCTCCTCCCGTCGGAGCGCATCGATCCGATAGGTTCACTCGCCGCGAGCTACCTTGCGCTTCGCAACGCCAAGGCGAGCTATTCCCTGATACCCGTGATCATCGTGCTGGTCATCTCCGCCGCGGGCATCGTGAACACGGTCCTCATGTCGGTGTTCTCCCGGGTCAGGGAGATCGGCGTCCTTCGGGCATACGGCATGACGCCCCGCGATATCCGGCGGCTGTTCACCCTGGAGGGGCTGGCGCTCGGGCTTGCCGGCTCAACCCTCGGAGTGGCCCTCGGAGCCCTGCTGGATTTTCTCCTGATCGCGCGCGGCCTTGACATGGCCGTGTATTCGCAGAGCCTCGGATCGCTCCCCGTGTCCGGCATCCTGCGCGGCGAATGGAATCCGAAAACCATGCTGATCGGTTTCGCATTTGGGATGGTAATGTCGCTCCTCGCCGCGCGCATCCCGGCACGGCGGGCCGCGCGCCTCGAGCCTACCGAGGCTCTCAGGTTCCAGTAGGACAGGAGTCGTCATGAACGTCGTCACCATGGCGGTCCGAAATCTCGGCCGCAACCGCCGGCGCAGCTTCCTCGCGGTGCTCTCCGTGCTGATCGCCATCACGATGGTTGTCTGCATGGACGGGCTCATCAGCGGGGTCCTCGATTCAATGGCCCGCAACTTCACCAAGAACGAGACGGGCCACGTGAACGTGACCACCGCCGAGTACCGGGCGCGGGAGCGGTTCATGCCTGCATCCGCGGCGCTGGCCGACTCCGATGCCGTGGTGGAGGCGATCCGCGCAACCCCGGGGCTCGAGGGGCGCATCGTGCAGGTCGCCCCCCGGGCACTTTTCGGCGTCGTTCTTTCCTCCGCGTCGGCCACGAAGGCCGCCCGGGGGATCGGCGGCGATCCCACGGCCGAGAGGCACCTCCTCATGCTGGATCGGGCGCTCCTGCCGGGAAGCTCCTACTTCGACCAGGCCGGCACCGCCATCCTCGGGGCGAAGCTCGCCGCGGATCTCGGCCTGAAGGTCGGGGATACGCTGAAGGTCATCGCCGAAAAGGCGGATTATGGCATGGGGTTCAAGAAGTTCAGGATCGCCGGCCTCTTCCGCACCGGGCTCGATACCTTCGACGAGTCGACGTTCCAAGTGAGCCTCGCCGATGCGCGCGAGCTCCTCGGGTTGGGCAAAGGTGCGTCGCAGATCCTCGTCATGCTGAAAGACTACCGGGACTCGGATGAGGCGGCAAAGCTCATCTCGGCGCGGCTCGCCTCAGCGGGCCTTGGCCGGATTTCCGTGCAGAGCTGGACGTCCCTGGGCGACGTGGCCGCGCTCATCTCACTCGCGGGCAACATCTACTTCTGGGGAGAAATCGTGGTGGCGTTCCTCGGGGCATTCATCATCGCCAACGTGATGATGATGGTCGTGCTGGAGCGGCGGCACGAAATCGGCATCCTGAAATCCATGGGTATGGAGCGATGGCGGATCCTGCGTCTCTTTCTCGTGGAAGGCGTGCTTCTCGGCACCATCGGCTCCGCGGCCGGGGCACTGCTTGGCACGGCGCTGAACGCATGGCTTTCGGTCAAGGGCCTTGATTTTTCGCGGAACATCGCCGGCACCAGCATCCCAATGGACAACATCATCTATCCCGGCGTGCATCCCCTCCAGGTGGTCCTGTTCTTCCTGCTCGGGGCGGCGGTGTCGGCCATCGTGGCGTTCCTGCCTTCCCGGGGTGCGGCGCGCATGGATCCCATCGAAGCGATTCGCTCGGTGTAAGGGGGAGGTGCACGATGAAATCATTCCACGCGGCGGCCCTGGCCGTCGTTCTTGCGGGGTTCGGGGCTGCTTCCGCCCCCGGGCAATCGGTGGAAGACATTCTCTCCCGGGTCGATGCGAACGTGTCCTACGCGAGCATCCGTTACAGCGGGCGCATGCAGATCACCATCGCGGGAGAGAGCCGGTACAAGACGATGGATGCCCTCGCTCAAGGGTCGAGCAAGGCTTTCGTGGAGTTTACGAACCCCGAGGACAGGGGCGTGCGCTACCTGAAGCGGGACAAGAACCTCTGGATCTACTTCCCCAGCGAGCAGGACACGGTGAAGATCTCCGGACACCTCCTGAAGGAAGGGATGATGGGCTCCGACGTGTCATACGAGGATGCGCTGGAGTCATCGGACTACCGCGCAAAATACTCGGCCTCCCTGAAGCAGGAAGACACCGTGGGAGACCGGCGCTGTTTCGTGGTGGAGCTCACCGCCAAGGTGGACACTGCCGCCTATGACCGTCGCGTGCTCTGGATCGACGCGGAGCGGTACGTGTCGCTGAAGCAGGAGATGTACGCGAAGTCGGGACGGCTCCTGAAGGTGAGCAACACTCTGAAGGTCGAGCGCCTGGGCGACCGCTGGTTTCCGTCCAGCGTCGAGTTCGTCTCAAAGCTGCGCAACAACACGAAGACCGTGTTCACGATGAGCAATGTCGCGTTGGACGTGGCGGTGGACGACCGGCAGTTCTCGATGGCCGCTCTCACGAAATAGGAGGAGGCGGTGAGGTGGCGCGCGATCATGGTGTTCGCCTGCCTGGCGGCAGTGTCTGCTCCGGCACAAGAGCCATCATCATGGACCCTCGGCGGCACGCTATTGATGCAGCGCCTGGTTTCATACGCCGGCACCGGGTCACTGGATGCCTCGGACTTCACGTACGGATCCGGTACGACCCTCGGCATTTCCCTCAAGGCCGGAGGAAGCAGGGCCCGTGCCGAGGCCTCCGTGGAGGCCGCGGTGCTGACGGGGGCATCCGCCCAGCTCGCATGGGCCATCGCTGCCAGCCCCTATGCGCGCGCCGACGAGCTCCTCCTTCCTTCCTCGGCTTCCGGCCAGGACGCGGCGATCGCTGCCCGGGTCCGCGCGCTCTACGCGAAGCTCGACTTCGATTGGGCTTCGTTCACGGCAGGCCGCCAGGTCCTGAATTACGGCCGGGGCGCGCTCTGGACTCCCACTGACATCTTTACCGAGCTCGACCTTTCGGGAATCTCGCCCGTGAGACGGGGGACAGACGCGCTGAGAGTCGTGGTGCCTCTCGGCGTGACAGCTGGGCTGGACCTGGCTGCGGCGCCGACCCTCTCCCCCGGCAGCGGCAAGTACGCGGCCCGGCTCAGCGGGCTCCTGGGTGACATCGATGCGGCCGTGATGGCGGCCCGCGACGGGGCAGGGAAGGCATGGCTGGCAGGAGCAGACTTCAAGGCGGACCTTGTCGTCGGGCTCTACGCCGATGCGATCTACGAGCAGCCCGACGCAGGGGGGTGGGGCGTGTTCCGGGCCGCTGCCGGCGCGGACTGGTCATTCGACGACTTCATCGTCGCAGCCGAGTATTACTACAATGGCGGCGGCGCGGCAGCCGACCTGCTCTATCCGGGCATACACAACGTCTACGGGTCACTCACCTGGACTGCCACGGAGCTGCTCGTTATTTCGCTCACCACGGTGGTGGACGTCGAAGGCGGAGCCGGCACGGGCACCCTCCTCGTGCGGGTTAGCGCCGCGCAGAACGCCGACGTCAACGCGTACCTTCAGGCGGCGCATGGAAGCGCCGGCTACGGGCTGGCATACGGAGTGGGCGGCAGCACGTGGACGGGGCTGGCGGGCGCGGGACTTCAGGTGAAGTTTTAGGCAGAGGTAGCAAGTGCGTCCCCCGCTCGTGCCGGACTGAGGTTGAAATATTACGAAAATTCTTGATTTGCGCTCTCCAAGGTGCAGAATATGTCAAATATTGTCGTTGAGTCGTTTCGGCGACCTTCGACAACCGAAGTTTGTTCTCGGTCTGCAAGCCAACTGAAGAACGCTACAGGGCGTCTGCGGGACTTGTTACCCCAAGCTTGTTCCTGCTGGCAACGTGCGTGTAGATCATTGTGGTCGATACATCAGAATGCCCCAGCAATTCCTGGATCGTGCGTATGTCGTATCCTCGCTCCACGAGATGCGTTGCGAAACTGTGGCGGAGAGTGTGGATGGTGGCGTTTTTCACAATCCCTGCCCTGGCGACGGCAAGCTTGAACGCCCCCTGGAAGCCCGCGGGATACACATGGTACCTGCGCACATCCCCCGACCGCGGGTCAATTGAGAGCTTCCGTGACGGAAACACCCAGAACCAGCGCCATTCTTTCCCTGCGGCGGGGAACTTCTGGCCGAGCGCTTCGGGGAGTTGGACCCCGGGGACCCCTTTCTGCCGGTCGCATTCGTACATCACTCGTACCTTCTCAAGATGACTTCGCAGAGCGGCTACCATTTTTTCCGGAAGAACAGTCTCCCTGTCCTTGTTCCCTTTTCCGCAGCGAATCGTGAGACAGGAGCGCTCATAATCGACGTCCTTGATGCGCAGCGAAAGGCACTCCTCAAGCCTCAGGCCCGCTCCGTAAATGATGGACGCCATGAGACGATCCGTTCCCTGCAGCTGGGCCAGAACCTTCCGCACCTCCCCGACCGTGAGAACAACGGGAAGGCGTTTGCCGCTTCGAGCGCGGACGACGCTTTCCAGCCCCTTTACAGGGACGGCGATGACATTCCTGAACAGATAGAGCAGGGAGTTGAAGGCCAGCTTCTGGGTGGACGCGGAAACTTTTCGTTCCACCGCCAGGTGCGAGAGGAAATACTTAAGGTGCTCCTGGCTCGGCCGCGCCCCATTTCTGCTCCTCGCAAAAAGAAGAAACCTTACCGCCCACGAACGGTACGTTTTCTCTGTCCGATACGCAAGGTGATGAAGCCTGATCACGCGCTGCAGCTCATTGAGAATCGCGTGGTCAGAGGAAGTGAGGGACTGCGTGACATTCCGGGCAGGGGCCCCATCCGTCTGTTTCCTGGATTCGCCCCCAGGTCCCTGGCCGTCGGCCGTTCTCTGCTTGAAGTACCAATAGAGCTGGATCGCCTTCCTTGCCTGAGAGATTTGCCATTTTTCGACCTTCGGGCCGAGGGACTCGAGAAACGGCGCAGGAGAGGGGTCTTCTCCATTCACGCTCGTCGATCTAAGTCTATCCTGGTACATCGCGACCCAGCGTTCATAGCGAGTGAGTTTGTCTGCAGGGATTTCGCATATGTCCTTCAAGAACTGAGAAAAAGTCATTATAACTGCCTCCTGAACAGATTTCTCCATGCCTCGAGATTACATTACGGGGGCAAGATTTCGCTGCTTGCGAATTGTTCCAGACGACAGATATTTCGCCCTTCTACCCAACCAAATCCTCTCCAAGATTTTCTTAGAAAACAATAGAATATGATTGTTAGATTTCCAAAAGTTAAGACCATAAGGAAGATACGTCTTTCGGCACCAAGAAACAGTATTGGGATGTCGAAGAACTTGAATGTCCTCGGCGCGGGGAGTGGTCCCGTTTCAGAAATGCTCTG
>JBEKXR010000041.1:0-13704 GCA_049511935.1 Spirochaetia bacterium
CGAACAGTGGGAAGGCCGGAGATGCCGCATCCACGGACATCCCGTTGATCCCGGGAGAGCTCTACCGCAACTCGCTGGTGTGGCTTCTCGAGGGGAGGCAGAACGAGCTGTACGCGGGCTACGTGTTCGACATCCAGCCCGCGACCGACGACAAGCCGTACTACTCCGGCTATCTCAAGCCTGCAAGCCTGCCGGCCTTCGCGGCGAAAGCCGGGGAGATCCCGGAAGAATGGGGCTACATCCTGCTCCTGGCGACATTCGGCCAATCGCTGCTCTTCGCGGTCCTGGTCGCCCTCGTCCCCCTCGGGGCCAGGTTTCGCGAGCTCTTCAGGGCGCGGCGCGGGACCCTGGGTGTCGTCTTGTACTACTCGTGCCTGGGGCTCGGATACATGATGGCGGAAATCTACCTGATCCAGAAGTTCGTCTTCTACCTCGGGGATCCGGTCTATGCGAACTCAATCGTCATCACGATCCTGCTCATCTCCTCGGGGGTCGGGAGCCTGGCGGCCGGGGCCGCCGGGAGCCCGCGCATGCGCGTCTTCGCGGCCAGCCTCGGCATCCTCGCCCTTGCGGTGTTCTTCCATTTCGGCATGCCGGCGCTCCTGGGAAAAACGCTCGGCCTGCCGCTTGCCCTCAGGGCTCTCGTCTCGGTGCTCGTGATTGCTCCGCTGGGGTTCCTCCTCGGGATTCCGTTCCCGAGCGGTCTCGCGCTCCTCTCCCGGTCCAGGGAAGGGATCGTGCCCTGGGCATGGGGAGTGAACGGCGCGCTCTCCGTGAGCGGGGCTGTGCTCACGAGAATACTCTCGACATCCATGGGCTTCACGACGGTCCTTGCCGTCATGGCGGCGCTCTACCTCGCCGCGGGGCTTTTGTTTCCCGTGAACGGCATTTCCCGGCGGTCGGCTGTGGCCGCACCGTATCCGACGGAAGGGGAGACGGAAGAGACACCCGAAGCGGTGCCCGACTAAGGAGCGCCGAACACTCCTGCCTTTGCGCTTCCGGCAGGACCTTCCAGCTGCGGAACCTGCGAAAAGCCCTCGTGTTTCAAGGACGCACGCACGAGCTTCAGGAGCTGTTCCCGGGTCACTTTGCCCTGCGTGTCCCTCACATGACGGCAGAAGTAGTACGTAAAGGCGCCCGCAGGTCTGCCCCCGATTTCCGCGTCAGCGGAGTACTGGTCCGATCTGCATGCCGCCCACAACACATGGTTCATCGGATCGCCCCGGGCGATCCTGCGAAGAGGGAGCTCCCGGCCGAAGATTTCATCTGCGCGCAGGGCCACGTCAGGCGGCGGCGCAAGGAACCGCGGCCTGATGCACTGCGGGCTGTTCCAGAGAGATACGGCGTCCATGCCCGACGGCCGGGCGACGGCCAGGGAGCTCCTGTCCAGGATGATCTCCCGCGTCCCCGTGCCGGAATGGCAGGAATCCAGGATCACCTCCAGCCGGACCCCCTTCCTCATCCCTGTTATCAGGGAGGCTATGTCATCATCCTTGATGAAGCCGTCGCTCCAGTCGAAATCGTAGGGGCAGATCACCTCGTCCTTCCCGTCCGGCTCGTCTCCCTCCATGTCCGGGACCTGGGAGCCATGGCCGGAATAGTGGAAAACCAGGGTGTCCCCTTCCTTGCCGCTGCCCAGCATCGACTTCAGCCCGTCGACGATGGCCGACTTGCGCGCCCGTGAATTGGAGAGCATGACGATGTCCGCCGGGAGGAACGAGAAGTACTTCACGAGGATGTCGTAGATGTTCGTGATGTCGTTCACACACCCCTGCAGATCGTTTTGCGTACCCGGGTAGTCATTGATCCCGACGAGAAGAGCCTTTCGTGACATGCACATTCTCCTTTCTGAATTTTCATCGAGGATAACAGATGCATTCCCTCCGCGCAATCCGATGGTTCGCTGCGCACGCGAGATCAGCATCTTGAAAAGAAAAGGGGGTCGCATGTATTGTGGCAGTATGAAAATCACACTATTCCCGGGTACGAAAGTAGACATTTCAGGGTTATCAGGTGCTTTTCCTGAGACTATCGTAATTAAATGATTGGCAGCCAAACAAATAGAATACTTGTACCGGCAGGTTGGTTGGTCTTGATCTTGCAATGAGTGACCAGCAGCATGATGCAGAACTATGAAACGGCTGTCAGTCCCATGATATTCCTGCACCTGAAGGGGTTTCGATGAAAAAGACGACGGTATTTTTTCTTCTCGCCGCATTCCTGTTCGCCGTGAGCACGCCTCTGTTCGCCCAGCTGGCGAGCGACCCGAACGATCGCATGTACACCGATCTGAAGCTCTGGGAGGACCGCGGGCTCCTCCAGAACCTGCCACCCCTGAAGCCCTATCCGATCCAGCTTCTCAAGAAGCTGCTCACCGAAGTCCAGGAAAGGGGAGATCAACAGGACCAGGCACTCGCGCATCAGTACTATGCCGAGATGGACGGTTTGCTGAACTTGCACGGGGTCGGTGACGCCGAGGTGCGCACGGACCTTCACAGCGGGTACGCGCAATTCACGCTGGAAGGCGCATTCCAGGGATCGGTTGACCCTCTCGTCACGTACTCCGGCCTGGTGGGGACGGTCGTGAACAACGGATCGGGAGATGCCCTCCTCCCCGAATACGGGCGGTCCACAGTCAACTACATATTTGACGCCGCGGTGCAGCCGATAGGCACGACGGGATTCACTCCGCGAGTATCCCAAGCATCCTCGGCCAGTTTCGGCACGGACTCAATCTACTTTCAGGCGGGAGACATCCGCGGGTCGTACGGTCCCTTCTGGGGCGACAACGCGATCCTGAGCCCGTTGAGTCCCCAGGCCGGACAGTTCTCGTTCGTCTTCCGACGCGACTACTTCGCGGTGACCGAAATTGTAATGGCGATTTCTGCAACGGACAGCTATGGCAACGCGGGGCCCTTTCCAAACAAGTTCATGACCTTTCATTCGCTGGAAGTGTATCCGTCTTCCTGGCTCACGCTGAGCATCTTCGAATCGATAGTCTGGGGCCCCGATTTCAACCCCCTCTTCACGTTGCCCTTCGCCGTCTACTACTACACGGATGGCCTGGGGGGGTTCAGTGGCAAATCCCATATCGGTGTTTCCGGTGGATTCAAGATGCCTTCCAATGTGCGCGCCGATTTCATCTTTTACGTGGATGACATGGGCTCCAATGACCTGGTCAAGCTGGATTTCAATACAAAGCTCATCTTTACGTTCCAGGCCGGAGTTTCCTGGACACCTAACCTCCCCTGGCTGACCAGGCTGAGCTTCAACGGGATCATGGTCGCGCCGTATGCCTACGCACACAACAACGACAATGGTGACACCCCGGGCCAGGCGAACTACCTCAACTACACCAACTCCGGCCAGAACATCGGCCCTTCGCTCCAGCCCGACTCGCTGCGCCTCGAGATCAACGCTCTGCTGAGGCCTGGCAGCTCCCTCGACCTGAGCCCATTCGCGCGGATGATCCTTCACGGGAATGCCGGAGCCTATTATGGCGGCACCGGGACGATTTTCGATTACGGCTACGGCGTCTCACCGGAACCATATTCGACCTTCCATTTCCTGGATCAGTCGGTGATCGAAAAAACTTTCCAGGCCGGGTTCGATTCAACGGCTTACTTCGACACTCCAATCGGGAAGATGCAGGTGTCTCTCACCTACACCTTCGAATATGTGCGGGACGCCGGCCTGATCGCAGGGGCAACTGCGATCAACAATTATCTCGGCATGGGCCTGAAGTACACGTACTGAACGGCGGCGCGTGGCAAAGCTCGTCATCATCGCGACGCCGATCGGAAACCTGGAGGACATCACCCTCCGCGCAGTCCGTGTGCTGGGAGAGCTGAACGCCCTTGCCTGCGAGGACACGCGCCACACGCGGATCCTCTTCGAGGCGCACGGGATCCCGAGTCCACGGATCATCATCTCGTACCGCGAGAAAAACGAGTCCCAGGCCGAGTCCCGGATAATCGGCCTCCTGAAGGAAGGACTGTCCGTCGGCATCTGTTCGGACGCCGGATATCCCGGTATCAGCGATGCAGGCTACCGGCTCATCTCCCGCGCGGTCGAGGAAGGATTCGAGGTGGAGGTGATCCCCGGGGCAGGCGCCGTCGAGCCCGCATTGATCTCATCCGGACTCCCCACCTCCAGCTTCACCTTCAAGGGCTTCCCGCCGCGCAAGCCGGGGGTGAGGCGCCGGTTCCTCAGTCAGGACAAGGACCAGCCGCACACGCTGGTTTTCTACGAGTCTCCTTTCCGGGTGTCCGCCCTGCTCAAGGACGCGCGGGAGGTCTACGGGGACCGTCGCGCGGCGATCTGCATCGAGCTGACGAAGAAGTTCGAGAAGATCCACCGCGGGACGCTGAGCGAGCTGTACGCGCAGTTCAAGGACGTCGCCATCAAGGGAGAGGTCACCGTGGTCGTTGCGGGCAACCATCCGAAGTTCCGCACGACATTTGATTGACACGCGTACAGGGCGTCCCTAGGATGGAGCCGTCATGGCGAAGCTCTGGGAGAAGACCTACAGCATGCACGACCTGATGGAGGCCTTCACCGTCGGTGAAGATCCGGCGCTCGACGCCCGGCTGGTGAACGCGGACTGCGTGGCGAGCATGGCGCACGCGGCGATGCTCAGGAAGATCGGGATCCTCTCCGGCGCCGAGCAGGAGGCCCTGCAGGCGGAGCTTTCCCGCATCATCGAGCGGAACGGCCGCGGGGAGTTCGCCATCTCGAGTTCCGACGAGGACGTGCACACGGCGATCGAGAACCACCTCGTCGCGGCTCTCGGCGACGCCGGAAAGAGGATCCACACGGGAAGATCCCGAAACGACCAGGTCCTGGCCGCGCTCAGGTTGTGGACCCGCGGGTTTCTCTTCGCGTTCCACGGCGCGGGGCTGGCGCTCGTCGGCCGTCTGCTGGACCTCGCCGAAGCGCACGGTCGGACCCCGATGCCGGGTCGGACTCACATGCAGACCGCCATGCCCTCCTCGGTCGGGCTCTGGGCCTCAGCATTCGCAGAGGAGCTCCTCGACGACCTCTCCCTGTCGCGCAATGCGTTCACTCTGCTCGACTGCTCCCCTCTCGGCTCGGCGGCGAGCTACGGCGTGCCCCTCCCTCTTGACCGCGAGATGGTGGCGGAGCTCCTCGGGTTCTCCCGCGTGCAGAACAACGTGCTCTATGCGAACAACAGCAGGGGAAAGCTCGAATCGATCGCCCTGGAGGCGGTGGAGCAGGCGGTCCTCACCCTTTCCCGGATGGCACAGGACCTCATCCTCTTCTCGCTGCCGGAGTTCGGGTACTTCACGCTGCCTCCTGAGTTGTGCTCGGGCTCCAGCATCATGCCCCAGAAGAAGAACCCTGATGGACTCGAGCTGGTCCGGGCCCGCAGCGCGGCGATCTCCGCCCGCCTCCTTTCAATGAAAATGCTCCTCCGCGCCCTTCCCAGCGGCTACAATCGCGACCTGCAGGAGACCAAGGGCCCCTATTTCCGGGGATGCGAGGAGGGCCTGGGCTGCATGAGGATCATGGACCTCACCATAGAAAAGCTCGTCGTCAATGAAGCCGCGCTGCGGGCAGCTTTCACGCCGGAGATTTTTGCGACCGACCGCGCGCTCCAGCTCGCCAGCGAGGGCATTCCCTTCCGTGACGCCTACCAGGATGTCGGCCGATCCCTGGACACGCTCGCCGGGCGGGACCCTGTCGAAGCGATCGCCCGCAGGACGTCGACCGGGGCGCCCGGCAATCTCCGGCTCGACGTGCCCCAGGGAGCCGCTGCGAGAGAAGCGCGATGGCTGGAGGATCAGGAGCTCGGAAAGCGCGAAAGCATCTCGCGGCTCGCCGGCAGGGAAGTCGACCTCTTCAGGGACCCGCTGAAGTAGCCTGGCGCCGCAGGCGCGTATCTTCCCGGCGCCTCACTGAAAAGCGAGGGCCCCTGAAATCGTATGACCCCTGACGAGAAACCTGCCGAAGCCCATCCGCAGGCCTCGATCGGTGGGTATCGAACCGACGGTAATGCTCCCGGAAACAGATTTCAGGTCGAAGCCGAGATTTTCGAAGTCTGAGTCGAACTCGATATCGATGGTGCCCGACCCAGACTCCGCCGAGAGCCGACCTTGGATATGATAGAGCCGGATCCGGCCGGAAACCGTGTGCACGCTGCAATGTCCGCTCGCCATGCCGTCCACGGACAACCTGCCCGAGCTCGTCTCGACGATCACGTCGGTGTCGTGGGGAGCGCGGATCCAGATCTGGCCCGAAAGGATGGAAGGAAACAAGCCGTCGTTCTCGGTCCACACGAACAGCCGCGAGCCGTCCCTCCGGTGCACGACCGGGCATCCTGAATCGAGGGACACTTCCGTTTCGTCCCCCCGCTCACCCGGACATCGATCGGTCCCGACCGGATCACGTCAACTTCAATGCCCGACGCGTAGATGGGCCCCTCTTCTTCGGTTCCCCATGCAGATGCCCAGGCGGCAGCGAGAACGAGAGCCGCAATCAACGCTTTCCTTGTGCCCTTCCAGACGTGGAACACCGCAGCATCCACTTGAAAGCACCTCCCTGCGCCGCACCACAGCGTTTGCCGCGTCACGCCGATGGATCGTATCTTTGACCCCGAAATGAGCGAAGAACGCGCATCCGACCTCGCCCTCCTGGACGCCTATTCCCGTGCCGTGGTGGAGGCGGTAGAAAGATTGAGCCCCTCCGTGGTGCACATCCAGGTTGCCGGCCGACGGCACGGACGGGAGAACGAAGGAAGCGGGTCGGGCTTCATATTCGCGCCCGATGGTTTCGTGCTCACCAACAGCCATGTCGTAAGGGGCGCGACGCGCATGGACGCGGTGCTGACAGATGGGAGGCGCTTCCCGGCCGATCTCGTCGGCGACGATCCTGACACGGACCTCGCCGTCGTGCGTGTGCACGAATCCGGCTTGCCCGCGGCACGACTGGGCAACTCCGATCTGCTGAAGGTCGGCCAGCTCGCCATCGCCATCGGCAATCCTCTCGGGTTCCAGTGCACCGTGACCGCGGGCGTCGTGAGCGCGCTCGGACGGTCCCTCCGCTCCCAGTCGGGCAGGCTCATCGACAATGTCATTCAGACCGACGCCGCGCTGAACCCGGGGAACTCGGGCGGTCCCCTGATCACCTCGCGCGCTGAGGTGATCGGGGTGAACACCGCGATCATCCTCGGCGCCCAGGGCCTCTGCTTTGCCACGCCCATCAACACGGCGCAGTACGTGGTCCCTCGCCTCATCAGGGACGGCCGGATCCGCCGGGGGTGGCTGGGAATCGGCGGCCAGAACATGAAGGTCTCTCCCCATGCCGCGCACGTGCTGGGGCTCAGGGCCGAAAGCGGCGTCCTGGTCATCTCCGTGGAGCCGGGCTCGCCGGCAGAGAGCGCGGGTTTCCAGGAGCGCGACCTTCTGGTGGAGTTCGACGGGCAGCCCGTCTCCTCCATCGATGACCTGCACCGGCAGCTCACGGAGGAACGGATCGGCAGAGCCGCGGAAATCGTGGTCGTGCGCCGCTCTGAGCGCCTTTCGCTGCGCGCCGTCCCCCGCGAACCCGTGTACCCGCTAAACAACTGACGCGGCGGGCTTCCATGGCGAATTGGCGGGAATGGTATTATATTCCACGCATGAGCAGAAAAATCTTCCTCGTGGCGATTCTGGCCGGCGTTCTCGCCATGGGCGCGTTCGCGCAGGCCTTCACGGTCAGCTACCTCGACGGCACGGTCGAGATGCAGACGACAAGAGGCTGGAAGGCGATCTCGATCGGAGACCAGGTGCCGACAGACGCCACGATCCGCATTTCCCAGGAGGGCTCGCTGGAGCTGCTTCGCGCCAAGACGAAGATCACCCTCCTGAAGGACGGCGTGTACTCGATGGCCAGCCTGTCAGCGGCGACCGGGAAGGGCGCGTCGGAAGGAGTGGGCAGCACGATTGCTCAGAAGCTGCAGACGCTGGTCACGGAAAAGCCCAAGTCGAGCGCGGCCGGCGGCGTGCGCGGAGCCGAGCAGGGAACCGCTTCCGTCACGTGGGTCGATGAGAACGATGAGACGCGAACGAAAGTTCAGTCGCTCCTGGAGAAAAAACGCTACACGGAGGCAGTCAGCGTTCTCAACGACGCCATCAAAGACTCCAGCTCGGATGCGGACACCGCGGAGTTCACCTATCTCCTGGGCGTCGCGTATTATGATGCCGGTCAGACCGCAAAGGCCTTCAGGGCGCTTACCCGGGTTACGCCCCAGCCCGACGCTGCCTGGTATGCACGATACGTGATCCTGAAGGCGCAGGTGCTCGTCGACACGCAGAACTACCGCGATGCTTTGGGGATACTCACGCCGTTCATCTCTGCCCACCCCACCGGGGAGGCGACACAGGTCGCGTACCTCCTCTCGGGTCTCAGCCAGAAGGGACTGGGTGACAAAGCGGCCGCCCGGGCGGCCCTCGATTCAGGATTCCAACTCGACCCGGGCAGCGATACGGCGAAGCTCATCGACCAGCAGAGAAGCTCGCTGTGAAGCAGGAAGTTCGAGCTGAAGGAGCCCCGGCCCCCATCGGACCGTATTCCCAGGGCATCGTGACCACGGGCCGGCTCCTCTTCGTCGCGGGCCAGACCCCCAAGGACCCGAAGACCGGCGCGATGCCCCAGGATTTTCGCGGCCAGGTCGAGCGGTGCCTTCAGAACGTGAAGGCGATCGTGGAAAAGGCCGGCGGTTCAATGGCAGATGTCGTGAAAGTGAATGCCTACCTTGCCGATCTTGGAGTCTTCCCGGTCTTCAATGAGATCTATTCGAAGTTTTTCCCGCAGCCTTTCCCCGCGCGCACAACGGTCGGCGCAGTTCTCCCCGGCGGAGCCGTGCAGGTCGAGATCGACGTCGTCGTCAGCCTGCCCTCGTAGGAAGCGCGGAACCAGCGGTCACGCCAACGGGGCTGGACGATCCAGGAGCGAAAGGACATCCCTCGGATCCGAGACGAGTACCTTCGCACCGGAGGACACAAGCTCTTCGGCAGTCCGGAAACCCCAGAGCACGCCGACCGGGAACATGCCGGCCGCCACGGCGGTCTTCATGTCCGTGTTCGTGTCTCCAAGGTAGAGAAATGCTTCAGGCGGAACGCCCAGTTGCCTGCTCACCTCGAGCGCCGCACCGGCATCCGGCTTGATCGGGACATCCGGCCGGGCTCCGAGCGTGGAATCGAATTTCCACCGGGGAAAGAAGTGGGCCACGACTTCCAGCGTGGCCGGATGCGGCTTGTTCGAAAGTACCGCCATGCGGAGCCCACGTGCGGAGAGCCCGTCGAGCAGCGCGGGGATCCCGTCGTAGGGACGGGTCTTCGCGTTCCATCGGCGGGAGTACTCCCTCCGCATGAGAGGCACGAGCTCGTTCACGAGCTCGTCGTTTTTCCCTGAACCGGCGGGCAGCGACCGGCGCACGAGGTTACGGACCCCGTCACCGACGAACGTTGTGTAGGATCTGATCGGATGTGTGGCATATCCTTGCGACGCGAGCACGGCGTTCATCGAATCCCCGAGATCATCGAGAGTGTCCAGGAGCGTGCCGTCGAGGTCGAAAAGCACAGCTTTGTAGATCATGGCGTGTGCCGGGAACTATAGCGAGCCGCGCTCGAATTGACAACAGAGGGGAGAACCTGCACCATGCCCGGCATGAGTGCACCCGCACCGCGGTACCCCGCGGATTCATTCGCACCGCGGTACCCCGCGGATTCGTTGCCGACAATCATGGAAACCGAAATCGGTGAGCAACCCGGCGCCCTTGCTCGGACGCTGGAAGCGAATGCCGCAGAGATCGAGGCTCTCTGCAGGGACATCCGCGGCAGAAATATCACGACCGTCATGATCGCGGCCCGGGGGAGCTCGGACAATGCCGGAGTGTACGCCAACTACCTGTTCCAGGCCTACAACGGTCTTCCCGTGGCCATGGCCACCCCTTCGCTGTATACGTTCTACCATACCCCACCCCGGCTCTCGGGAGTCTTCGTCCTGGGGATTTCCCAGTCGGGTCAATCCGAGGATATCGTCGAGGTCATGGCAGAAGCGCGCCGACAGGGGGCCCTCACGGCGGCCATCACGATGGAGGAGAGGTCGCCCCTTGCAGCTCAGTCGCACAGGGTGCTGCGGCTCGAAACGGGCCCCGAGAAGGCGGTCGCGGCGACCAAGACATTCACGTCGTCCCTGGCGCTTATTGCAGGCCTTTCGGTTGCGTGGGAGGGGAGCAGGGAGCGCGCATCCTCACTCGCCCGACTCCCCGAGCTCGCGGCAAGGACCCTCGAGGCCGCGGCAGGCCCCGCAGCGGCCAAGGCGCCTGCCTATCGGTCGATGAACAGGTGCGTCGTGATCAGCCGTGGTTTCTGCCACGGAGTTGCGATGGAGATCGCTTTGAAGCTGAAGGAGCTCACCTACATCACCGCTGAGCCCTACTCCTCGGCGGATTTCCAGCACGGCCCCATGGCAATGATCGAAGAGGGATTCCCGGTCATCCTGCTGGGCCCCAGTGGCGTGCTCCATGCCCACATGGTGGAGTTCGCCCGCGGGCTGAAAGAAAGGAAGCCTGACCTCATCGTGATCAGCGACTCACGGCAGATCCTCGAGATGGGAAACACGGCCCTCCCGATCAGTGAGGGCGCTCCCGAATGGCTTTCCCCGATACTGGCCGTATTGCCCGGCCAGATCTTCGCCCTGCGGCTTTCTCTGGCAAAGGGCATCGACCCCGACGTACCGAGAGGACTCCGGAAGGTGACTGTGACCCGCTAGCCCTGAGGGGTTGCGGGACTTATCATGCCTTGACGTTTTGCTGTACGTGAAAGAAGAGGATTCCCCCCTGATTCTCGAACGAAAGCTCCCAGAGGGCCGGATCGAAGACCGACAGTATTTCCTTGACCAGATCCGGCTCGATGGGTCTCTCGTTGAAGATCTCATCCCGCGACGGCTGGATGAAAACCGTCCCGAACACAACCCCGTCCTTCTTGAGCACCCTGTGGATCTCGGTTGCAGCCCTGTGGGGGTTGGGAAAAACGTTGAAGGTCATGAGAGCCAGGCAAAGATCGATGCAGTTGTCAGGGAGCGGAACGCGCTCGGCATCTATGTTCCACAGCGCTGCGTTCAGGTTTTCCCCGAGCAGGGCCCGGGCATGCCCGAGCATCTCCAGGGAAATGTCCATCCCGAGGTAAATCGAGGTTTGAGGCACGAAAGATCCGACAGGGAACGCCGTTCCGCACCCCACGTCCAGGATTACCTTTCCCGAGGAGTTTACCATGAACGCCTCCAGCCTCGCGGTGTAGGTCCCCCAGGGACAGGAAAGACTCTCCACGAGACGCACGATCGCGTTGTCGTAGGACGCGGCGACCGCGTCGAAGGTCTTCTGGACGATCTGCTGCGCATCGGAAAGTGGCAGGGAGGTGAGGAAATCGACCATGCCGTTCTTCAGCGGGTACACCCTCCCGCAACGAGAACAAGTGAACGAATCCCCGTTGCGCGCAAGATTCTCCCTGCAACTCGGGCAGAAGGGCGAGAACAATTGCATCAGGTGATTGTAGGCTACCTTCCGCCGCGATGTCAAACCTTTTGTGTGACGTTTTGCCATTCGTGAAATCAACTTTCACCATCAGCACGCAATTGCCCGTCTCAAGACCATGAAGCTGGATATTTCTTCAAGGCTCAACGAAATACAGGCTGAAGCGGTCAGGTCCACGGATGGCGCTCTCCTGATCGTCGCCGGTGCGGGATCGGGCAAAACGCGTGTGATTACCTGCAGAATCGCCTATCTACTGGACAGAGGCGTGCCCCAATCGGAGATCCTTGCGGTCACCTTCACCAACAAGGCGGCGCGTGAGATGTCACAGCGGGTCAGGGAGCTCATTCCCAGAAAACTCACAGGGCTCACGGTGTGCACATTTCACGCCTTTGGCGCCCAGGTTCTCCGCGAAAGGCACGAACTGCTCGGCTACAGGGCACATTTCAGCATCTATGACTCACAGGACCAGGTTTCCCTCCTCCGCGAGACGTCGCGGGACCTGGGCACGAAGGGCGCGCCCCTGGATCTGGCAGCAGTGGTACAGGTCATCTCCGCCGTCAAAACAGGCAGGGCCGCGTGGAACAAAGAAAACAGGCATCTTCGGCCGCTTTTCAAGGAGTACCAGCGGAACCTTCGCATCTACAACGCCCTCGACTTCGATGACTTGATCATGCTTCCCCTCCAGCTCCTCGCCTCCCACCCCGCTGTGCAGGGAGAGTATCACCAGAGGTACCGCTACCTGCTCGTCGATGAGTTCCAGGACACCTCTGCGGCGCAATATGAGCTGTTGAAGCTGCTCGTCGGTCCACCGGGAAACGTCTGCGTGGTCGGGGACGACGATCAATCGATCTACTCCTGGCGAGGTGCAAGCTACGAAAATACCCTCCGGTTCGAGCAGGATTTTCCGAAGTTCAGGGTGATCACCCTTGAACAGAATTATCGCTCCACCGGGACCATCCTGCGGGCGGCAAACGCACTTATTGCCGGCAACACCCGGCGCAAGAAGAAGGCACTCTGGACGGGGCTCCCGGAAGGTGAGCTGATCGAGGAATATGCAGCGGAAACGGAAGTTGACGAGGCGGAGTTCATCGCATCCCGCATTCGCACTCTCATGATCCGCGACTCGTTCGGTTTCGAGGACTTCGGCGTCCTCCTCAGAGCCAACCACCTCATGCGGGCACTCGAGGAGGCATTCAGGAAGGAGAACATCCCCTATCTTGTCTCGGGAGGCATGAGCTTCTTCGAGCGCCAGGAGGTGAGAGACATGCTGGCGTATCTGAAGCTCGTCGCCAATCCGGACGACGATACGAGCCTCCTCCGCATCGTCAACACACCGCGCCGGGGCATCGGGAGAAAGCTGCTGGAGAAGGCTGCCGCACATGCCACCGAGCATCACTGCTCGGTTTTCTCTGCCATTGCCGCAATCGGCCGCCAGAAGGGCCATGGCCAGGAAGAGAAGTCCATGACCGCTGCCGCGGAGTTCACCGGGCTGGTCGAAGACTTCCGGACCCGGTTTCTCTCCACGCGCAAGCTCTCACAGTCCCTGCGGGAGCTCGTGGAAGAGATCGACTACTGGGGTCACCTGGTATCGGAAAACAAGGACGCGCGGGACAAGGACGTCGTGAAGTGGAAGTTCGGAAACGTCGAGTCATTGATCGGGTCGATCGCCGAATTCGAGGAGGATCCGGACGCGGTGGATCCGACCCTGTTCGACTACCTCACGCGCGTGTCCCTCGCCGGCAGGGACGACCTCGACGTCCGCGAGGAGGGCGGAAGGGTCAACCTGATGACGATCCACGCGGCAAAGGGCCTGGAGTTCCCCGTCGTATTTGTGGCCGCGGTGGAGAAGGACGTCATTCCCCATGCACGCTCCCTTGAGGAAGCCGATGCAAACGTCGAAGAAGAGCGCCGTCTATTCTACGTGGCCCTCACGCGTGCCCAAAAGAGGCTATTCCTCAGCTTCTGCTCTACCCGGAGGCGCATGGGCAGGCCCGTCGAGGCTTTCCCCTCCCCTTTCCTGGACGAGATACCCCCGAGTGCCTCTCATCACCTGCGGAACAGAAGGATTTCGTACCTGATTTTCAGGAAGCCTGGAAGAAAATAGCCCGGGACTGACAGAAAGAGGCGCCCTTCAGCGCCTCTTCTCAGTTTCGAATGGAAGTTCCTAC
>JBEKXR010000042.1:0-13647 GCA_049511935.1 Spirochaetia bacterium
CTTGTGCGGCTCCTTGACCGCGATCTCCTCGATCTCCATGCCCCCCGAGGCGCTGGCGATGCACTGGACCGCCTTCGCGGCCCTGTCCACCGTGAGGCTCACATAGTATTCCGCCGCGATGTCCACCGCCCGCGCCACCAGCACGCGCTGGACCTCGATTCCCTTGATCTTCATTCCCAGGATGTCCCGCGCCCGGGCGGCAGCCTCCTTCGGATCCGCCGCCATTTTCACGCCGCCGGCCTTGCCGCGGCCTCCGACCAGCACCTGTGCCTTGACCATCACGGGGCACCCGACTTCTCGAGCGATCGTCTCCGCCTCCGCGGGTGTATCGGCGACCTTTCCCTCCGGCACGGAAATGCCGTAGTCACGAAGGAGGCTCTTGGCCTGGTATTCGTGGAGCTTCATGCCTTTTCTCCCATGACGGTGGAAAGCTCCGCAAGCCCCCTGCGGACCGCTTCAGCGGAGGCGTCGAGGGCTTTCCTCTCGCTGTCGGCGAGCGGCAGCTCGACGACCCGCTCCACGCCGTTCCTTCCCATCACGACGGGGACGCCCAGGTAGATGTCGCGAAATCCGTATTCTCCGCGCAGGTATGCGGAGGCGGGGAACAGACGGCGCTCATCCTTGATGACGGCTTCCACCATTTTCGCCACGGACGCGCCGGGGGCGTAGAAGGCGCTGCCCGTCTTCAGGAGGCTCACGATCTCCGCCCCTCCCGTGCGTGTGCGCTTCACCAGCGCCTCGATTCCCGCTGTGTCCAGGAGCTGGTCCAGGGGTATCCCGCCGACCGAGGTATAGCGGGTCAGGGGGACCATTTCGTCCCCGTGACCCCCGAGCACCATTGCCTGCACATCGCCGGGCCAGACCCCGAGCTTCTCCGCGATGAACCAGCGGAACCGTGTGGAGTCCAGCACTCCCGCCATGCCCACGACCTTCCTCAGGGCGAATCCGGTCTCGCGCAGCACCACCATCGAGATGACGTCCAGCGGATTGGTCACCACGATCACGACCGCGTTCGGGGCGCGGAGGGCGATCTCTCGCGCCGCCTGGGCAGCGATTCCCACGTTCGTCTTCAGGAGGTCCATCCGGTCCATTCCCGGCTTTCGCGCGATCCCTGCAGTGATCACCACCACGTCGCTTCTCTCGATCTCCGCGAAGTCGGTCGTGCCCCGGATGCGCACCTCGTACCCGCGGAGTGGGGCCGCATGAAGGAAATCGAGCGCCTTGGATCTGGCGAGCCCGTTCACCACGTCCACCATCACGATGTCCGCGATGTTCTTCTCCGCAATGTAGTACACCGCCTTCGCGCCGACGTTGCCCGCGCCGATCACCGACACTTTCATCTCGTGGCTCCCCGGGATCCGACGTTTCGCGCGGACGCAGGCGCCGGATCTCCCTTCACGGCCGCGGCGACCTTGCGCGCCGACTCGTGCAGGATCGCGAGCTCGTGTGGAGTGAGCTCGGGCGTGAGGACCCGGGCGGCGCCTCTCGACCCTACCAGCGCGGGAAGGCTGAGGGCCGCGTCTGTCACGTCGTACTCTCCCTCGAGAATCAGGGACACCGAGAACACCCTGTTGAGATTCATGTGCACCGAGTCCGCCAGCTCCGCGATTGCCGCCGAGGGTGCATAGTAGGCGCTGGACCTCTTTGCCAGCTCGACGACGAGGTCACCGGCCGTTCGCGTCTCCTCCACGAGCGCCGCGATCTTTTCGGGGGGGAGGAGAAGCGGCAGCGGGACTCCCGCAATGCTGCAGTACCGGGGCAGGCAGATCATGTCGTCCGAATGCCGGCCGATCACCATGGCCGACACGATCTCCATCGAGACGCCCAGCTCTCGGGCAATCAGCGCGCGAAGCCGGGTGGAATCGAGGATGCCGCCGAGGCCCAGCACACGCGCGCGCGGCATCCCTGACACCCGGGTGAACAGCGCGGTGAGCGAATCCACGGGTTCGGTCGCCACGACGACGATGCTTTCGGGTGTCAGCCGGGCGATCTCGGGAGCAAGGGACCGTATGAGACTCGCGTTCACCGTGAACAGCTCCTCGCGGCGCATGCCGGGAGACCGGATGGCGCCGGCCGCCACCACGACGAACTCGGAGCCCTTGATGTCGTCCAGGGAGTCTGATCCCGAGAGGAAGTTGCGGTAGCGCCGGATCGGGGCGGCCTCCATGATGTCCAGCATCTTCCCGCGGGAAAGTCCGGCCTGGATGTCCACCAGGAGTACGTCGGTGACACCTTTCTCCGCGATGAAGAAGGCGGCGTTTGCCCCGACGTTGCCGCCGCCGATGATGCTCACCTGGGCCATGTCGACCGCCTTTCCGAGCGCCTGCTCATCGACGTATGATGAAAATATATAATAAATCGCGAACGCGTGCGAGCAGAATCAAATCCGACTTTCCGCGATTCGTTGCACGAGTGTTCGTTGACTCCTCGCGGGAGGCGTGAGTATACTCTTCAGTGCAATGGCGAGCTCCGGAACCGACGCGATCATCAGTCTTGCCGGATTTCGGGTCACCAGCACGCTCCTTGCGACGCTCCTCGTCGATGTCGTGATCCTCCTCCTCGTCTTCGCGGTGCGCAGGCGCCTCTCGCTTGTGCCGGGCAAGCTCCAGGGCGCCGCGGAAGCGGTGATCGATTACCTCCTGACTACCACCGAGCAGGTTGCCGGCTCCCGGGCGGGGAAAATCTTTCCGTGGGTGGCGGTTTTCTTCCTTTATATCGCTTTTTCCAATCTCGTCGGCCTCCTTCCTGGATTCAGCACGATTGGCTTTTACCGGGGAACGGGTTTCATCCCGCTCCTGCACGTCAGCACGTCCGACCTCAACCTCACCCTCGCGCTGGCTGTCGTTTCAGTCGTTGCGACCAATGCCCTCGCCATCCGCATGACCGGCATCGGGACATACCTGAAAAGATTCTTTGCACTGAACCCGCTGCTCCTCTTCGTCGGTCTGCTCGAGCTGCTGCAGGAGGCGACCAAGTTCATCACTTTCTCCTTCCGTTTGTACGGCAACATCTCGGCGGGCGAAATGGTCCTGGGCACCCTGCCGACCCTGTCGACCCTCGTCGCGTTCGTCGTCCCCGTTCCGTTCCTCGCCCTGGAGATCCTGGTGGCGGTCATCCAGGGGATGATTTTCGCACTGCTCACCATGGCCTTCATGACTATATTGACCGAACCACACGATAAGGAAGGAGAGCACTGATGAACTTTACCCTGAGCGTTTCCGGCGGGCTCATCGTCGCGATAGGGGCTGCGGTTCCCGCCCTGGCCATCGGGCTCATCGGCATGAAGGCGATGGAGGCCCTCGGCCGCAACCCCGACGCCTCCGGGCGCATCGTCCCCATCATGGTCCTCGCAATGGCCTTCGCGGAATCCATCGCGATTTATTCGTTGATCTTCGCGTTCCTCCGATAGCCGTCCGGAGGTTTCCTGATGGACATCGGGAGGTTCGGCCTCGACCCCGTCCACTTCGCGGCCCAGGTGGTGAATTTCCTCATCATCGTCTGGGTGATTAACCATTTCCTCCTGCGTCCCCTGATGGCGAACATGAAGGCCCGCCGGGAGAAGATTGCGCAGGGCCTCGCTGATGCCGACAAGGCGCGGGCCGCCCTCGCGGATGCGGCGCGGGAGCGTGACAGGATCCTCCAGGAAGCCTCCACGGAGGCCTTCCGTCTCCTGCAGAATGCCCGCGACGAAGCCGAGCGCCTGCGGGCGGCGGCGCTGGAACGCGCTGGCCATGATGCGGAGAGGATGATCGAGGAGGCGCGCGGAATCATGGCCCTGGAACGGCAGGACATGGAAAAGGCCGTCCAGGGGCTGTCCCTCAGGCTCTCCGGAAGGATTCTGGAGAAGGTCGTGCAGGGACTCTTCACTGAGGAGGAGAGCGCCCGCATAGTGGCCCGGGGCATCGAGCGGATCGGGAAAGCGGACGCCTCATGAAGAGGCTCGTGGCACTCGCCCTGGCGCCGGACGGGCAGGTGAACGACGACGTGGCGGCGGAGCTCCTGTCCCAGCTTTCGCGCTCCGATCTGAAGAGGTTTCTCGCCGCCTTCCGGCTCGAGCTGAAGAGGCGGGTCGTCGAGGTTGCCGTCGCGGGCAGGCCGGGCGCGGCGCTCGACGAGGCGATCGCGCGCGTCTGGCCCGGCAGGAGGCTGGACGTGGAGACCGATGAGGCGCTGGGGGCCGGGGTGAAAGTGAGTGCAGGCGACGACATCGTGGACGCGAGCGTGCACGGCTACATCAGGGAAATCATCGAGGAGCTCGGGAGCACATGAAGGCAGAAGACCTGGTACGGCAGATCGAGGAGAGGCTCGGAACCCTTGCGGTGCGTCCCGAGGTGGCGAACATGGGCCGGGTCATCAGCGTCGCGGACGGCATCGTCAGGGCGGACGGCCTGTCCCGCGCGGGGTACGGGGAGCTGGTGGAGTTCGAGGACGGGAGGCGCGGCCTCATCATGAACCTGGACGAGGACTTCGCCTCCATCCTTGTGCTCTCGGAGGACAACTCGGTCCCCGAGGGGATGGAGGTCCGCAGCACCGGCACGCCGCTCTCCCTCCAGGTGTCCGAGGATCTCCTCGGCCGGGTCATCGACCCGTTCGGCACCGCGCTGGACGGAAAGCCGCTCAGCGTCACGGGTGGATCGCTCGTTGCCTTTGAAAGAATCGCACCGGGCGTGACCAAGCGCGCGCCCGTCGACATGCCGCTGAAGACAGGCGTGAAGGTCGTCGATGCGCTTACGCCGATCGGCAGGGGACAGCGGCAGCTCCTCGTCGGGGACCGCAACACCGGCAAGACCGCGCTCGTCATCGACACGATCATCAACCAGCGCAGCCGCGACCTCGGCCTGCCCCAGGTGGTCTGCATCTACTGCGCCATCGGCCAGAAGCGCGGGAGCATTGCCCGGACCGTGGCGAAGCTCCAGGACGAGGGTGCGATGGGGTACACCATCGTCGTGGCGGCCAGCGCGTCCACGCCCGCCTCGATGCAGTACCTGGCCCCCTTTGCCGCCTGCGCGATCGGGGAATACTTCATGGAGAAGGGACGGGACGCCCTTGTGGTCTACGACGACCTGTCCCGCCACGCGTGGTCGTACCGCCAGATCTCCCTCCTGCTCGGCCGGCCCGCCGGGAGGGAGGCCTACCCCGGGGACATATTCTACCTCCATTCGCGCCTGCTCGAGCGGGCCGCCCGTCTCAACAAGGCCGGCGGGGGTGGATCCCTCACGGCGCTCCCCATCATCCAGACCCAGGCGGGCGACATCTCCGCGTACATCCCGACGAACGTCATCTCCATCACCGACGGCCAGATCTACCTGGAGACGGATCTTTTCAATTCGGGTATCCGGCCGGCCGTCAACGCCGGTCTTTCGGTTTCCCGTGTCGGTGGAAAAGCCCAGTCCAAGTCCCTGCGTCAGGTCTCGGGCCTCATGCGGCTGGAGCTTGCGCAGTACCAGTCCCTCGCGGCTTTTTCCCAGTTCGGGTCGGACCTGGACGAGGCCACGCAGAAACGCATCGTGCGGGGAAAGCGGATCGTGGAGATCCTCAAGCAGCCGCAATTCTCCCCGATCGACGACCTGGCCCAGACGGTGAGCATCCACGCCGCCGGCACGGGTCTTCTCGACGAGGTCCCCCAGGAAAAGGTGGCGGAGTTCGAGAGGCGCGTCATGGACCACCTTCGCACCGGTTCCGCCGCGTTGTGCGCCCGGATCGGCAGCGGGGCGCGGATGGACGATGCGACGGTAAAGGAGCTTGACGCGGCCATCGCCGAGCTCGCGCGGACGCTGAGGTAGCGGGGACGGGGCGATGCCCGAAAATCTGCGCACCCTGAAGGGCCGCATCAGGACGGCGAAGAACATCGCCCAGCTGGCGAAAACGCTGGAGATGGTATCCGTCTCGAAGATCCGCAGGGCGCGCACGCTCGCGGAGACGGTGCGGCCGTACGCGGAGCGCATCACCGTGCTGACGGGCAACGTGATGCGCTCGCTGTCTCCCGAGGAAAAGGAACATTCCTACCTGCGGGCCTCGAAGGCGCCGGCGCGCATCGTCCTGGCGATCGGCCCGGACAAGGGCCTCTGCGGGCCCCTCACCGGCAACCTCGTGCGCAAGCTCGCCGAGTCCGTGGACGAGAACACGCTCCTGATCACGGTCGGCAAGAAGATGGAGAGACCTGGCGTGAGGCTCGTGGGCAAACGGCTGATCGCTTCCTTCATGATGGGCGCCCGGCTTCCGCAGTACTCCCTCGTCTTCGAGCTCGTGCGGGTGATCAATGAACGGATCCTCAGCGGGAAGGCGTCGTCCCTCGATGTCCTGTACGGGCGGTTCGTGTCCTACTTCACCCAGGTCCCGACGTTCCAGAGGGTCCTGCCCCTCGAGCCTGCCGCGCAGGCGGCGGGCGCGCCGGAAGAATTCGAGCCGGGCAGCGCGGCGCTTCTCGCCGCCCTTCTGCCCCATTTCCTCGAGGTGCGCCTGTTCGACGCGGTCGTGCAGGCCTTTTCCGCCGAGCACGCCGCACGGATGGTCGCCATGCAGAACGCCAAGGCGAACGCCAATGACATCGCGGACACCTTCACTCTGCTGTACAATAAGACTCGGCAAGAGAGGATCACCAGCGAGATCCTCGACCTTGCGAACAAAGGGAAGAAACGATGACCGCGACACCAACAGCCCCTTTTTCCGAGGGCGTGGTCCTTCGGGTCCAGGGACCCGTGGTGGACGTCGAGTTCCGCAACGAGACCCCCGGGATACACGAGGCCCTGGAGATCCGTTCCGCGAAGGGCGATTCCCTCGTCCTGGAGACCGAGTTCATCCTGAGCAACGGCGAAGTGAGGACCCTCGCGCTCGGACCCACGGAGGGCATCCAGCGCGGCTTCCGCGTGCGCCGCACCGGCGCGCCGATCAGCGTCCCGATCGGGGAGAAGACGCTCGGCCGGATCTTCGACGTGCTGGGAAGGACCATCGACGACGGCCCGCAGCTGGAGGGGGCGGACGTAGTGCGAAGCCCCATTCACAAGGAACCCCCGGCCCTGTCTGAACAAAAGTCCCGGCCTGAGATGCTGGAGACGGGAATCAAGGTCATCGACCTCATCGCCCCGTTCACCCGGGGAGGAAAGATCGGAATCTTCGGCGGTGCAGGAGTGGGCAAGACGGTCATCGTGAAGGAGCTCATCCGCAACATCGCCATCGAGCACAGCGGCTACTCCGTCTTCGCCGGTGTCGGAGAGAGATCCCGCGAGGGAACCGATCTCTGGCTGGAGATGGAGGAGTCGAAGGTCCTGGACAAGACGGTGCTCGTCTTCGGCCAGATGAACGAGCCCCCGGGGAACAGGCTCCGCGTCGGCCTCACCGCTCTCACAATGGCGGAGTATTTCCGCGACGAGAAGGGCGTCGATGTGCTCCTCTTCATCGACAACGTGTTCCGCTTCGCGCAGGCGGGAAGCGAGGTGTCGGCTCTTCTGGGCAGGATGCCGTCCGCCGTCGGCTACCAGCCGACCCTCGCCGAGGACATCGGCGGCCTCCAGGAACGGATTACCTCTACCCAGGAAGGGTCCATCACGTCGGTGCAGGCCATCTACGTCCCTGCTGATGACTACACGGATCCTGCGCCGGTGGCGATCTTCGGCCACCTCGATGCCACCATCACGCTGGAGCGTTCCATCGCTGAGCAGGGGCTGTACCCGGCGGTGGATCCTCTCACCTCCTCCTCCCGGCTCCTTGATCCCAACGTCGTGAGCCCCGAGCATTACCGCATTGCCCTCGAGGTCAAACGGATCCTGCAGCGCTACAAGGATCTGCAGGATATCATCGCCATCCTGGGCATCGACGAGCTTTCCGATGAGGACAAGCTCCTGGTGGCCCGGGCACGCAAGATCCAGCGTTTCCTCACGCAACCCCTCTTCGTGTCCGAGACCTTCTCCGGCAAAGAGGGGCGCTACGTGAAGCTCGAGGAGACCCTGAAGGGATTCGCCGGGCTGATCGAGGGCCGCTACGACGCGGTCCCCGAGGCCTCCTTCTACAATGTGGGGAACATCGAGGAGGCAGTGGGAAATGGCTGAGCACGAGTTCGCCTTCCGGGTGCTCTCCCCCCTCGGCACGGCATTCGAGGGTAAGGCCAGGTCGGTCACCCTTCCGACACCCGACGGGGAGATCACGATACTCGCCGATCACATGCCCATGGTGTCCCTGCTTGCCGACGGTGAGATCAGGATCACGACGGCCGACCGTGAGGTCTGGATCGCCGTGTCGGGCGGATTCCTGGAGACGGGCAGCAACGCCGCGAGCGTGCTGTCGGACTTCGCGGCGGAATCGGACAGCATCGAGATCGCCCGGGTGGAGGCCGCGAAGGCCCGCGCCGAGCAGCTCCTTGCGGAGAAGAAGGAACGGGGAGACCTCGCCATGGTGGAGCGGGACCTGCAGCGCGCCATCCTGCAGTTGAAGGTGGCGCAGAAGATCAGGACGCGACGCAGGACGTAAATGCGCCGCTGCGCGTCGAAGGCGGCATTTATCCATATATTCTAGGTATCCACCGGGGAGGGACGCATGAAGGTTCGATCTGACATGCTGGAGACCCATCGCTACGATCTGGTGATCGTGGGCAGCGGGCTGGCAGGCATGCGCGCCGCCCTGGCCGCCGCGCGCCTCTCCGAAGGGAAGCTGAAGATCGCTCTCCTGTCGAAGCTGCACGCCATGCGCAGCCACTCCGTGTCCGCGGAGGGCGGGATATCCGGGGTGCTGTACCCGGGAGAGGCGGATGACTCCGCTGATCTGCACGCGTTCGACACGGTGAAGGGCGGGGACTATCTCGGGGACCAGCCGGCCATCGAGACGCTGGTGGCGGAAGCGCCAAAGGAGATCAGGTTCTTCGACCACCTCGGCGTGCCGTGGAACCGGGACGAGGAGGGGCGGATCGTGCTGCGGGCATTCGGCGGGATGACGGTCCCCCGGACCGCTTTCGGGGCGGATAAGACCGGATTCTTCATGATGAGCGCTCTGTACGATTCCATCGTCTCGTTCGGAAACATCGAAATCTTCCACGAGCACTACGCGACGGACCTCATCCTCAAGGGCGCCGAGTTTCGCGGATTCCTCGCCCTGGAGCTGGCGACCGGCCAGCCCCGGTTTTTCCTCGCAAAGGCTGGCATCATTGCCACCGGCGGTTTCGCCCGGATGTACGGTTTCACCACGACTGCCTATTCCAGCACCGGCGACGGGATCGCCCTCGCGTACAAGGCGGGCCTGCCTCTCAAGGACATGGAGTTCGTCCAGTTCCATCCCACATGCCTGATTCCCACCGGGGTCCTGATCACCGAAGCCGCGCGGGGGGAAGGCGGCTACCTGGTCGATTCGCAGAACAGGCGATTCATGGAGGACTACGCGAAGAGCAAGATGGAGCTCGCGCCCCGGGACATTGTCTCCCGGGCCATGATCACGGAGCTCGCCAAGGGTCGGGGTCTCGTCCACGAGGTGTCGGGGATGAGCCACCTCCTCCTCGACCTGCGCCATATCGGGGAGGATCAGATCGACGAGCGCCTGCCGATGATCAAGGAGATCTCGATGAAGCTGCTGGGGATCAACCCTGCGCACGCCCCCCTCCCGGTGCGTCCCGCCGCGCATTACACCATGGGCGGGATTCACGAGAACCTCCAGGGTCAGGTGATGAGAGACGATGCCTCCACCCCGGTCGAGGGGCTGTGGGCCGCCGGTGAATGCGGCTGCGTGAGCGTCCACGGCGCCAACAGGCTGGGCAGCAACTCGCTGAGCCATTGCGTCATCTGGGGCAGGATCACGGGCGAGGCGGCGGCCCGGCGAGCCATGGACGTCCGGAGCGCTCCCGCGGGCGACGACGTGAAGGACGAGCTCGATGCCGCGTGCGGCCGGCTGGACGCCCTGCTTTCCCGCAAGGGAAGGGAGGATCCCTACCAGCTCCGCCGCGAGATGGGAGAGACCCTGGATGCGTTCGCGCACGTCTACCGCGACGAGCAGGGCCTGAAGAAGGCGGAGGCCACTCTCGCGGCGCTCCGCGAGCGCTACCGTGAGGTCGGCGTGCAGGACCCGAGCGAGGTGTTCAACACGAACCTCCGCGACGTTCTGGAGATCGGCAGCATGCTGGAGCTCTCCCAGACGGTGGCCGCGGGAGCGCTGCAGCGAAAGGAATCGCGCGGCTCGCACGCGCGCGTGGAATACCCGACGCGCGACGACGCGAACTTCCTGAAGCACACCCTGACCTACAGGACCGAAGGGCTTCCGCGGATCTCCTCTATCCCGGTGGCCCGCACACGATGGGAGCCGATGGAAAGGAAATACTGATGGAATCGAGAAAACGGCTCACGGATCTCCGCGGTCCGCAGTCACGGATCGGGCGATTGCTCTCGTTCTCGTTCGAGGCCTGGCTGCACATGCTCACCAACCGCATCATGGTCTTCCTGTCCCTCCTCTATGCGGTGTGCATCGCCGTCTACCTGCTGGTTCCCGGACTGGGCACTGCCCTGAAAGTCCTCACTGCGGCTGTCTGGCTGCTGTGGACGCCCCAGTTCTTCGAGGCGTTGAAGGGACTGGCCCTCGTGTGGTCCCGCGGCATGGCCTTCGGACACCTGAATGCGGAGTTCGCGCACCTGTATCGAAAGCGGTACGCGAAGAGATCGGGAGCATACGCGGCGTTCCCGATCGTCGTTCTCGCCGCCTGGGCGGCGGGGTTCGTCGTGATGCTCGTGAGGTGGTTCCCATGAAAGCGTCCTCGATCATGGTTTTCGAATACATGGGCATGCTGGGGGTTCCCGTGCTCCTGCTCGCCCTGGCAGTTTTCGCCCTCGTGCCCGTGGGCGGCGTGGCGCGCACCGTCCTGCTCCTGCTCATCGGTGCGGGCTGCCTCGTGTACGGCGCGATCTCGGTGCGGGAGGTCTACATCCACGGAGGGAAGAAGCGTGAGACAGCAGCTCGGTAAGGAACAGAAGACATTCCAGCTCGTGGTGAGAAGGCTGGACGCCGGCACCCGCGCGTTCGTCGAGAAATCGTTCCAGGTCGAGGCCGACCGGTTCACGTGCGTCCTCGACATCCTGATCGCGGTGAAGGAAAAACAGGACCACACCCTTTCCATGCGCTACAGCTGCAACATGGGCATCTGCGGATCCTGCGGGATGGTGATCAACGGCAAGCCGCGCCTGGCCTGCGAGACGAACGTGTTCTCGCTGGGATCTCCGACGATCCACGTGGGGCCCATGGAGGCGCATCCCCTCCTGAAGGACCTCGTCACTGACTTCGACGAGTTCTTCGCGAATCATCGCAGCGTGAAGCCCTGGCTCGTCCGCAAGGACACGGATGAGAAGTTCCGGGCGGAAAAGGAATACACGCAGACGCGCCGACAGGTCGACTATTTCCTGGACTTCGCCCACTGCATCAAGTGCGGGCTCTGTGTCGATGCCTGCCCCGTGAGCAATACCAACCCGCATTTCGTCGGTCCGCAGGCCCTCGCCCAGGCCTACCGGTACAACAGCGACAGCAGGGACCAGGGAGAGGAGGAGCGGCTGGACTCGCTCGACCGGATGGACGGGGTCTGGGGCTGCGAGTTCGCCGGCGCCTGCTCGGAGGTCTGTCCCAAAGGAGTGGATCCTGCCCTGACCATCCAGCAGCTGAAGCTGGACATCATGAGGCGCCGGCTGACTGGACGGGTCAACCCGGACAAGCGGGCACGGTAGGGAGGCAGGCATGGCCGGAGAAAAATCCGCCGGGCACATCGACACCGACGACGGCAGATTCCGCGTCGAAACGGACAGCATGGGCGAGGTGAAGGTCCCCGGCAACGCGTACTGGGGGGCGCAGACCCAGCGAGCGGTAGAGAACTTCTCCGTGTCGGACCTGAGAATCCCCGTTGCCCTGGTGCGTGCCCTCGGCCGGGTGAAGCAGGCCGCCGCCGCCGTGAACGGCGCGCTGGGGCTGCTGGAGCCCCGGATTGCAGAGGCGATCGGGAAGGCGGCGGAAGAAGTGGCGCAGGGGAAGTGGGACGCGCATTTTCCGATCGACGTCTTTCAGACCGGGTCCGGGACCTCCTGGAACATGAACGCCAACGAGGTGATCGCGAACAGGGCGAACGAGCTCCTCGGCGCGCCGGTCGGCTCAAAGAAACCGGTTCATCCCAACGACCACGTGAATCGGGGCCAGTCGTCCAACGACGTGATCCCCACCGTCATCAGCTTCGCCAACCGTGTGCGGCTGGACGGACTCGTCGAAGCGATGGGGCTTCTGCAGCGCAGTCTCGCCCGCAAGGCCGCGGAGTTCGCCGGCGTGCTGAAGATCGGCCGGACCCACCTGCAGGATGCAGTCCCCATGACCCTCGGGCAGGAGTTCTCGGGCTACGCCCGGCAGATCGAGAAGGCGCGGGAGTTGGTGATGCGCTGCGCCCCCGGACTGGAGGAGCTGGCCATCGGCGGCACCGCGCTGGGCACCGGCATCAACACGCACCCCGACTTCGCGAGACGGGTCACCGCCTCTCTCGCCCAGGCGACGCGCATCCCTTTCCGTGAGGCGCCGAACAAGTTCGAAGCGATCGCCGCCCGCGATTCCCAGGTCGAGCTCATGGGCGCCCTGAACGCCACCGCGGTCTGCCTCGCCAAGATCGCCAACGACATGCGGCTGCTGGCAAGCGGTCCGCGGACAGGCCTTGGCGAGATCGTTCTTCCCTCCCTGCAGCCGGGCAGCTCCATCATGCCGGGTAAGGTGAACCCCGTGATACTGGAGATGACCATCCAGGTCGCGGCCCGCGTCATGGGCTCGAACCTCTCGGTGAGCATCGGCGGGCAATCGGGACCTCTCGAGCTGAACATGATGCTTCCCCTCATCGCCTGGGAAACACTCGGGTCGATGGGGCTCGTGAAGAACACCTGCGAGGCCTTCGCCGTGCGGTGCGTGGACGGCATCGCCGCCAATGTCGCGCGCAGCAGGGAATGGATCGAGCAGAGCCTGGCGCTGGTGACGCCCCTGGCGCTGAAGATCGGTTATGACCGGGCCGCGAAGCTCGCGCAGAAGGCGCTCGCGGAGAACCGGACCGTGCGGGACGTGGTGATCGGAGAAGGCGTGCTGAGCGTCGAAGAAGCAGACAAGATCCTGGACCCGGGGTCGATGCTCGGGCCGACGGAATAGGGACGGCAGCCGTCCCTATTCCGAGAGGTAGCCTCTTATGCGCAGCTTGGGGAAGCCCCCGAGGCTGTTTAACCATTTTGACGTTCAGCGGTACCTTCCGTCCCCAAGATTGAGCTCACCCAGCACCATGGCATGGGCGCTGTTCGGCCTGCAGGGCCAGTGGTAAGCGGATGCACCACGAAGCAAGTTTTCGTTACCTCCGAGATGCTACGGTACCTTCTTCAGGATGCTTTCCATCTCTTCTGCGCTAAAGGCACGCGTACCGGTCGCACCTGTGGAAACGCGAGCTGCAAAAGCTTGCCAATCAGCAGAAGATGAGGATCACGGTATGCCACTTCCCTCCGGGAACGAGCAAGTGGAACAAGATCGAACATCGCTTGTTTTCGTTTATCAGCATGAACTGGCGTGGGCGTCCCTTAACGGATTATCAAACTATTGTGAATTTGATTGCCTCTACGACCACGAAGGCAGGCCTCACTGTCAAAGTGAGATTGGATATAAATCGTTATCAACGCGGCATCAAGG
>JBEKXR010000043.1:0-13512 GCA_049511935.1 Spirochaetia bacterium
TTCCTTCCTCAGGAACTCCCGCCCCGCCTGGTGCTGGGACTCGTCGCTGGCGAAGATCACGACTGCCTCGTAGGTCTTCATCCTGTCTTTCCTCCCTTTGGACGAACGACTCGCGCTCGAACGCGAGTAAAGAGGTAAGAGCCAACATACCGGCCGCGGCGGCGTCTGTCAAGTGACCCCGGACAAACGCCGATCATCGCAATGAGCGAGATGACGCGAAGAATAAACTACGAGGACGACATTTTCACGGTCGCTCTCCAGGTCCGCTGCCTGCAGGACGCCCTGAAGCTGGATGTGGATCCCGACCTGTTTGCGGACCGGATTGCCGGCGACATCGGCTGGATCGACTCCATTACCGGGAGTCTCTACCGGAGCCTTCGGGAGAGCGCGCTGTACGTGAAGCGCAAGGAGCACCTGAAGGAGCTGGCGAAGCTCAAGAGATACTTCGCGGAGTCGCTGGACACCGTGCTGGACAGGAAGGCCCCGCTTTCCGACGCCCTCCTCGAGAAGCTCCCCGGTCTCCGCGGCATCCGCGATGCGCATGCCCGCGACATCGCTGAGATCAAGCTTGTCCTGGAGGGCAAGGCGTCACCGGATGAAGAGCACATCGTCTCCGCGGAGGAGCTGAAGTTTCTCATGACCTCCGACGACGAGGAGACCTGACTCCCCGTGCCTTTCCGTCCCCTTGCGACCAGCTCCCGAATGCCACGGAATACCGCGGTCACGGTACCCCGTGACATTCGCGGTCACGGTACCCCGTGACATTCGCGGTCACGGTACCCCGTGACATTCGCGGTCGCGAGCACTTGACCATCGCCCCGCTTCCCCGGTACTGTAGGCGCTGAATCTCATGGCGCGCTTGACGGGAGTTCGCGGCGGCGTGTCCGTGCGCGTCGCGCGCAATCGAGGATAGTGGCAGGGGTGGAATCGTATGTACGCTCTCGTTGATATTCTTGGCAAACAGTACAAGGTGGAACAGGGCGCCGTCTTGAAGGTGGATCACCTTTCAAAGGATGCGGGGGAGAAGGTGGAATTCTCCTCTGTGCTCATGGTGTCCGATGGCGGTTCGACCCGCATCGGCAGTCCCTACGTTCCCGGCGTGTCCGTCATGGCGGTCGTCGAGGGCGAAGGCAGGGGACGGAAGCTCGTATTCGGCAAGTTCAAGAAGAAGAAGAACTACCGCCGCAGGTTCGGACATCGACAGCAGTTCTCCACCATCAAGGTCGAGGGCTTCAACGGGCTCAGCTGAAACTCCCGTCCTGCGCATCCGCCTCGTCCTGTCCCCCCGGGGAACCCTCCGGGGCTTCGAGGCCGACGGACATGCGGGCGCTGATGAAGCGGGGCGGAACATCGCCTGCGCGGCTGCAACCTCGCTGCTGCGGACGGCGGGGCTTCTGTGCGCCGAGCGGAGCCTTGTCGCCGCGGGAGGCGCGGGCGTGCGGGGGGAAATGAGGCTCCTTCTCGGGCCCTCCGCGGCGGACGCGGACAACGGGTGGCTGAAAGGGATGACCGATTTCCTCCTGCGGGGGTTGAAGGATCTCGCGCGGGAGTTCCCGCGCGAGATCGTCGTGCGGACTGAAACGACGGAGGTCTGACATGGGACGCAAGAAGGGCGGCGCGGCGAAGAACGGCCGCGATTCGCAGTCGAAAAGGTTGGGAATCAAGAGGTACGCGGGACAGCTCGTTTCGGCGGGGACAATTCTCGTCCGCCAGCGGGGCACGAAGTTTCACCCGGGCGACAGCGTCGGCCGGGGCCGGGACGACACGCTCTTCGCCATGGTCGACGGGCACGTGGTGTACCACACCCGCAGAGGAAGGAACTACGTCACCGTTCAGCCCGCCAAGAACTGAGACCGCGTGAACGGCTTCGTGGATGAGACCACGATCGTCGTTACGTCCGGCAGTGGCGGCGACGGGGCCGTATCCTTTCGGCGGGAGAAGTACGTGCCGCGCGGCGGCCCCGACGGCGGCGACGGCGGAAAAGGCGGAGATGTCGTTTTCGCGGTGCGCCAGAACCTGAAGACCCTCTCTCATCTCAAGCTGAAAAGACATTTCAAGGCGGGTGACGGCGGGCGCGGGATGGGCCAGCGGATGCACGGGAAGGATGGCGCCGACGTGGTTGTGCCCGTCCCGCCGGGTACGGTCCTGCGGGACCAGGACACGGGTGCGCCGGTCGCCGACCTCACCCATGACGGAGAGAGCTTCCTGTATCTCCGCGGCGGGAAGGGCGGCAAGGGCAACTCCCACTACGCCACTTCCGTCAACCAGGCTCCGCGTTACGCCCAGAAGGGCATCGAAGGCGAGACGCGCGAGCTGAAAGCGGAGCTGCACCTTATCGCCGATATCGGGCTGGTCGGCATGCCCAACGCGGGCAAGTCGACCCTCCTCTCGGTTCTCACCAACGCACATCCCCTCATCGCCGACTATCCATTCACGACGCGCACGCCGAACCTCGGCCTGCTGCGTCTGCCCGAAAGGGACGTCATCCTTGCCGACATCCCGGGGATCATCGAGGGCGCATCGCAGGGCCGCGGACTCGGTTTGAAGTTCCTTCGGCACGTCGAGCGCTGCGCCGCCCTGCTCTTCCTCGTCGACCTCTCATCGCCCGACTGCCCGGGCACCGTGCGGCTCCTCGAAGAGGAGCTGGAGACATACTCGCGGTCGCTGGCAGCCCGGCCGAGGCTCGTGGTCGGTACGAAGCTGGACCTCCCCGACTCGACGGCGGGCGCTGCCGCCATGTCCGACGCCTGCCCGGTCGGAGGATTCGTGGCGGTATCCGCCTTCTCCCGCGAGGGCCTTGCGCCCCTTGTTGCGGCGATGCGGACGCTCGTCGGTGCCGCCGCCGCATCGACTGCCGGAGACCCGCAGAGATGAGAGCAGTCGTCCTGGGAGGAACGTTCAACCCTGTCCACTACGGCCACCTGTTCGTCGCGGAAGAGGTGCGGGCCGCTCTGGGGTACGATGCCGCGATATTCGTGCCCGCCAGCCAGCCCGTGCACAAGGACCCGGCACCGGTCCTCGACCCGGTCCACCGCCTGAACATGCTGCGCCTTGCGGTCTCGGGCAACGACAGATTCATTGTGGACACGGGGGAGATCGAGCGCGGCGGACCATCCTATTCCATTGAGACGGTCTCGAGCCTGATACCCCGGCATGGAATCGAGGGACGGCCGGGCTTCGTCATCGGCGATGACCTCGTGACAGGATTCCCCTCCTGGAAAAACGTCGACGAGCTCGTAAAAATAGTGGACCTCATCGTCGCGCGGCGGACACGAGAGGGGCCGCCCGCCCTGAAATACCCTCACAGAGTCGTCACCAATACGGTGCTTCCGATATCTTCTTCGGAAATTCGCCGCAGGATCCGGGAGGGCCGCGCGGTGCGCTACCTCCTTCCGGATGCCGTGCTCGCATATATCGGGGACAAGAACCTCTATGGATGACAGGAACGTCTGGAGATCGAGGGCCGCCGCCCTCGTCGAGGCGAGTCTCTCCCGCCCGCGACTCGACCACTCCCGCGAGGTGGCCCGTCTGGCCAGTGAGCTGTGCGACCGCTTCCACGCCGACGAGGAGAAGGGGTATATTGCCGGCATCGCGCATGACCTCGCACGCGAGCTGGACATCTCCGAGATGCTCCTCCTGGCGGAGAAGGACGGACTGCCCCTCCGGGACTGGGAGAAGGCCAACCCCCTGCTCCTGCACGGACGGGCCGCCGCCGCGATTCTCTCGAAGCACACGGGGTATACGGACGCGGAGACCCTCCAGGCCGTCCGGGATCACGTCACGGGCCGCGGGTCCATGGGCCCCATCTCGAAGATCGTGTTCGCCGCAGATTTTCTGGAGCCGACGCGCGACTTCGTGTCCCCGGAGTTCCGCCGGCGGACGCTCGGGCTGAGCCTCGACGAGATGGTTCTCGCCGTCCTGGAGCGTAAGATCCATTTCGTACGGGCCGCGGCGAAAGAGGTCGTCGCGGACGCGCTGGCCCTTCATGAGGAGCTGACGACGGATGCTTGAGAGAAGGAGCCGGAGGACCGACAGGAGCATCATCCTGCTCTTCCTCATCCTGGCCATCATCGTGGGCACCGGCGTCTACGCCGTCCTCCAGCTTCGCGTCGACCAGATCACGGACGCGCTGAAGAAGAAACAGCCGCTAAACACGCTGTTCATCTTCTCCGACGGTGAAAAGGCGCTTTTCTTCGAGGTTTTCTTCTATAATCCGGACACTCGCAAGGGCTCCCTGTTCTACGTTCCTCCGAACCTCGGAAGCGTCCTTGCGACGATCAACCGTGTCGAGGGCATCGATGCCCTCTATCGCCGGACAAACCTGCTCCCGCTGAGACGAAAGTTGGAGGACCTGCTCGGAGCTCCCCTGCACGGGGTCATCGACGTCGGCTTCGACGAGGCAGGACGCCTGGTCGACCTGATGGGCGGGGTGGAGGTGTTCATCCCGAATCCCGTCGATCTGACCCTCCAGGGGCGCCGTGTCCTGCTCCCCTCCGGAAGCGTCACCCTGGACGGGGACAAGGCACGGGATTTCATCAGCTACCAGGATCCGCTGGAAACGGATGCGGACGTGATCGGCAGGCGGCAGAAATTCCTCCAGGCCCTTCTGAAGGGAGTGGGGGAAAACGAGGCATTTCTCCTCCAGCGCGGACCCTTCCGCATGCTCCGTTCGATTCTGCGCACCGATCTGCCGAGCCGTGCGTTGTCTTCCTTCGTCGCGGAGATGGGACGATTCGATTCCGAGCGCATGGTGCTGCAGCGCGTGCTGGGCACGACCCGTTCGGTGGACGGACGGGACCTTCTCTTCCCCCACCAGGATGGGGAGCTGCTCAAGCAGTCGGTGAAGCAGGCGATGGCAGCCAATGCATCCAGCGAGTTCGTTCCTCCCGATGCCCTCACGATCACCGTGGAGGTGCTCAACGGAACCAGGACGGCGGGTCTTGCGAACAGGGCCCGAGACCTTTTCCAGAGCTACGACCTGGAGGTCATGGCGCCGAACAACGCCGACAACGACCAGTACCTCAACACGGTCGTGCTCGACCGCAAGGGGAACCTGGACAACGCGAAGAAGGTTGCCGACATCATCCATGCGACACGCATCTTCTCCAAGCCCGATCCGCAGGTCGACCAGGCGGTGGACGTGACGGTGATCCTGGGCAAGGACATTGATGGCCGCTACGTCAAGTAGCAGGGACGCGGCGCTTCAGGCCGCGCGGCTGATCACCGATCACAAGGGCGAGGACACGGTTGTGCTGGACCTCCGCGAGGTCTCCCCCATCGCCGATTTCTTCATCATTACCACCGCGCGGAGCAGCGCCCACCTTGCGGGACTGCAGAGGGAACTGTCGGTTTTCCTGAAGGAACAGGGGATCCGTCTCCTCAACGGCGGACACAAGGAGAGAACGGGAATCGGCTGGCTTCTTCTGGATTGCGGCGATATCGTGATTCACTTGATGGAAAAAGATCAGCGCGAATTCTATGACCTCGAACGGCTGTGGTTCAAGGCCGAGCGGGTCACTTACTGGTCGAAATCCTCGTAGTCGAGATCCTCGTCGACGTCGAAGTCATCCTCGTTGAGGTAGTCTTCCTCGTCGTATTCCTCCTCTTCCTCGTCGTCGACGTCCTCTTCTTCTTCTTCCTCTTCCTCCTCTTCCTCTTCTTCCTCTTCGAACTCCTCGTCCATGTCGTCGTCGAACTCTTCTTCCTCTTCGCTTATCTCTTCCTCGTCGTAGTCTTCCTCCAGATCGTCCTCGTAGTCGTCGAAATCGTCGTCGAGGTCCTCCTGGTTCTCGCCGCCGTCGGCGTTCTCATCGTCGCCCTTTCCCTTGCCCTTGCCGGGCGAGAACGAGTGCGTGGGATCTGGTCCTTTTTCACTGTTTTCGTTGATTTCCAGCATTGTGCACCCTGCCTCAGCTCACGAAGTATGAAACCAAGCTGAATCTACGTCCAGAATTTGCGGCTTGTCAACTAGTTTTTTGGTGCGGATCCGGCTGCTCGAGCCGCTGAATTCCAAGGAAAATCGTGAGTCGGCCGAACGGGCCTTGGACGGTCTGCAAGAAGGACTCAGAGAGGTCCGGGACGAGGCTCTGGAGCTGGAGAGCGGCCAGAACGGCGGGCGGTGTGATGTCACAGTGAAGGTCGAGGTCGGAGAGGAGAGTGATCGCCCGGCCGGCGATCTGGTTGGAGATTTCGCCGATGGCGGCGAGCAGGATCTCGCTCAGGCGGTCGTTGGTGATGGGAAGGCGAAGTCCGCCGGTCATCGCCTTGAGGATGCCGGCAGCGCCCGGCCTGTCCGTGCGGAGCATGAGGATTCCCTTCAGGTCGCCCGTGAGCCCGACGCTCGTGATGACCTGCGCGTCGGATCCGAAGGCATCGCCGGGATCGACGGAATCGATCGCGATGTCCGTGTCCTGGAATACCTGTCGGACGGCCTCGACGAACGCCGCGAGGATCTCCTGCCGCACGCTCCAAGTATAGGAGCACCCTCGTGCGCCTGTCAAATCGAGGCTGCAATGTCGGGCGGACCACCCGCGGCGCCGCCACTCCGTTCGGCAACCGACGCCGACGGCCGGCGGGCGGCTCCGGGGGCGGCCGAGCTCGGCCTCCACGGCCATGCCCCCTTGCGACGATTTCCGCAGTCTGCTATTATGAGCGGATGCGGATTCGCCAGTGGGAGGACACCCATGGAGATCACGGACATTCGCATCAAGCGGGTCGAATCTGACAACAAGCTGAAGGCTTATGTCACAATAACTTTCGACAACTGCTTCGTTGTCCACAACCTCAAGATCATCATGGGTCAGTTCGGCCGGTTCGTGGCGATGCCCAGCAGGAAGACGCGGGACGGCGAGTTCAAAGACATTGCCCACCCCATCAACTCGGATTTCCGCAGGAGGATTCAGGCCCGCATCCTGGAGGAGTTTGACAAAGGTGCGGGAGACATGCATATTTCGGGCCAGGACGACGAGGACGATCCGCAGGCCAGCGAAATGGAGGAGGGCGGTTCAACGGAAGATGCGCCCACGTCGACCTGACCTTTCGCACGAGCGACGCGCCTGATCCGCGCCCGCGGGGCGGAATGCATTCGCCTCAGGCGCAGAGTTCGCGACCTTGGGACGTCGGCAAGCGGTAAGCCACCGGATTTTGGTTCCGGCATTTCGCAGGTTCGAATCCTGCCGTCCCAGATGAACAGTATTTCCATCGTACGGATGAGACAACACGAAGGAGCTTTTCTATGGAAGCAAAGAAGCTGAATGTCGAGATGAGGCAGGGTGACGGCAAGGGTGCCGCGGGCCGGTTGCGCAGCACCGGCAAGATTCCCGCCGTCATCTACGGACATACCACGCCGACATCGATCACGGTGGACGCGAAGGAGTTTCGCACCGCCTTCCGGCGGATCACGCAGAACACGATCGTCGAGCTGCACATGGGCAGCGGTGTTCATGAGGTCCTGGTAAAGGACTACCAGAAGGACAACCTCACCGGCCAGATCCTCCACGTGGACTTCTACGAGTTCGAGAAGGGCAAGTCTCTTCGCACCCGCGTCCCCATCCGGCTCATCGGGAATCCCGTCGGCGTCAAGGAGGGCGGCATCCTGGAGAGCCTCCTGCACCGGCTCGACGTGGAATGTCTCCCCAAGGACATGCCGGAGGAGATCACGCTGGACATCAACGAGCTCGGCCTCGACCGTGCCCTGCACGTGAGCGATCTCGTTCTTCCCCAGGGAATCCGGGCCCTGCAGGCTCCGGATCAGGTCGTCTGCCTCGTCGCCCACCGCAAGGCCGAGGAGGAAGTGGCCCCTGCCGCCGTGGAGGGAGAGGTTCCCGCCGAGGGCGAGGTAGCAGCAGAGGAAGGCGCCGAGAAGACCGAAGAGACCGAGGAGAAAGAGGAGTAATTCCTGGCCCTCGTGGTTGTCGGGCTCGGCAATCCGGGCGAACGCTATGCGGGCACCCGGCACAACGTCGGGTTCATGGTCGTGGATGCCCTTGCATCTCGCCTGGGCGTCCACTTCAAGAAAAAACTCTTCCATTCTTATCTTTTCGGGAAAGGCCTGCACGCGGGAGCACCTGTGTACCTCGTCAAGCCGCTTACCTACATGAACGACTCCGGGAGGGCTGTGCGCGAGGCGATGCGTGAAACGGGCGGCGACGCGTCACAGCTCCTGGTCGTCTGCGATTCCCTGGATCTTTCCCCGGGCAATCTCCGGTTCAAGCTGAAAGGATCCTCGGCCGGCCAGAAGGGGCTCGAATCGGTCATCCGTGCCATCGGGACCCAGGACTTCATGCGCCTGTGGATCGGGATCGGGCGGCCCGACCGCAAGGGTAAGGTGGTCGGGCATGTTCTCAGCGCTCCCGCCAGGGTCGAAGAAGATCTGCTCAATGCGGCGGTGGAAAGGGCCGCGCGGGCAGTCCTCATCCTCGTCACCGATGGTCCCGACAGGCTCATGAACGAGGTCAACAGGAAAGAGCCGCCGTCATGAGCGGCCCGAACGACTCTCCCGTCGTCGGTATCGAGTCTGCGGTGGGCGCGGCCCTCCGTGCCGCCGGCATCACCGCGGGCAGCACGGTCCTTGCCGCCGTCTCGGGAGGCCCGGACTCCACCGCCCTCGTGCGGGCGCTCGCGGCGCTCCGAAAAGGGCTCGGTTTTTCACTCGTCGCCTGCGTCGTCGATCACGGGATCCGGCCCATCGATGCCATTGCGGCGGAGACCATCTTCGTCCGCCAGATGTGCTCGGACCTTGAGATCGAGCTCGTCGAAAAAGCTGTGCCGCCCGGCGAGTGCGCGCGCCGCGCGCGGGCATCCCGGCGCAGCCTCGAGGAGGAGGCCCGGAACCTGCGCCATTCCCTCCTGCGCGAGGCGGGCGGAGGTATCGGCGCAGCCGCGATCGCGCTGGGGCACACGCTGGATGACGTGATCGAAACCCTGCTCATGAGAGTGATGCAGGGATCCGACATCCACGGCCTGCGCGGGATCCCGGAGCGACGCGGACTCTTTCTCAGGCCGATGCTCGGCTGCTCACGGAAACAGGTGCGGGAGTACCTCGATTCTCTTCGGCAGCCCTGGTGTGACGATCCTTCCAACCGCGACATGAGCTTCCTCCGCAACAGGGTGCGCCACCGCCTGGTTCCCGTTCTTGACGCGGAATTTCCCGGCTTCAGGACGGGACTGCTCGTCCTTTCCAGGAAGCTCACCCTGTCTGGTGACCTGGTCCGCAAGCTGGGGCGCCGCCTGAAATGGAGAAGTTCCGGGGACGGATTCTCGATCGATGAGAGCGAGTTCCTCGCGGCGCACCCGGCGGTGAGGATGTGGTCTCTGATGCGCCTGTACGACCGCTTCGCCCCGCGGAGTGCTCCGCGCAGGCTTCCATGGCGATTCCTGTCTCCTGTCGTGAACATGGTGGCGATTCCTCGGGAGGGAACGCTCTGTCGGGGCCATGGAGCCGTTCTTTCCTCCCATGGCGGAATGCTCGCCTGGGGTCCGGATATTGCCAGCGGATGCAAAAAGGGATACTTTATAGTGGTCTCCGAAGCCCGCAGCACGGAGATTCGGGAGGTGGGTGTGCGTGTTTCTTTCACCCGCGGCCCGGATGCACGCGGTGGGGGCAGGGGAGGTATTGTCATCCTTGCAGGCAAGGTGCGGCCGCCGATCGTTCTCAGGTCAAAAAGGAAGGGCGACTCCATACGGCTCGCGGGCGGCGCGACATCTGTGAAAGAACTTCTGATCGGAATGAAGATCCCCGGGTCTGAAAGGGAGCGGATTCCGATACTCGCTGATAGGAGCGGCGTGCTGGCGGTCCTGGGCGGCGCGCTGGGGTATCGCACCCGGGCACGGGCGGACATTCTCGCGGGAGACCCCGCAGGTGTGGACCGCATGGTCGTACACATAGAACGCGACATGGAAGAGGGACGTGAGCAACAACGATAATGGCGACAACAAGGGACCCGATCCCCGGATCCCGCGGTTCAACTTCAACAACCGGATCGCACTCATCTCCCTGCTGATCCTGGTGTCTTTCTTCGTCTTCTTCTTCGTGTACAATGACCGCTCGGGCACCTCCGAGCTTCCGTACTCCACCTTTCAGACCTACGTCGACGAAGGCCAGATCGACCAGGTCAAGATCATCGATCAGTACGAGATCCAGGGGACCTTCAAGGCGAAATCCGGCGACGTCGGTTTCTTCAAGACGACCATCCCCTATCCAGATCCGGACCTCATGAAGACCTTGAAGGAGAAGAATGTGAAGGTGTCGGGAGGCGCGAAGTCGGTCTCGCCCCTCGCGGTCCTCATCCAGTTCCTCCCGTGGGTCATCGGCTTCTTTTTCATCTGGTTCATGTTCCGCCAGGTGCAGGGCAACGGCAACAAGGCGTTCTCTTTCGGCAAGAGCCGGGCGAAACGCTACATGGATACCAACAAGCGGATCACCTTCGGCGACGTGGCCGGCCAGGACGAGGCCAAGTACGAGCTGCAGGAAGTGGTGGAGTTTCTGAAAAGCCCGCAGAAGTTCGCGCGCCTCGGCGCCAAGATTCCCAAGGGAGTGCTCCTGGTGGGCATGCCCGGCACGGGGAAGACCCTTCTTGCGAAGGGGGTCGCGGGAGAGGCGAACGTGGCCTTCTTCCATATGTCCGGCTCCGATTTTGTGGAGATGTTCGTCGGTGTGGGCGCCAGCCGGGTTCGGGATCTCTTCGAGCAGGGGAGGCGGCACGCGCCCTGCATCCTCTTCATCGACGAGCTGGATGCCGTCGGGCGCACCCGCGGCGCGGGCTACGGCGGGGGCCACGATGAGCGCGAACAGACACTCAACCAGATGCTGGTGGAGATGGACGGGTTCGATACCAAGGACGGGGTCATCATCCTCGCTGCCACCAACCGGCCCGACGTCCTGGATCCCGCTCTTCTCAGACCCGGACGGTTCGATCGGCAGGTCGTCGTCGATATGCCCGACATCAGAGAGCGCGAGCTGATCCTCCGCCTCCACGCCAAAAAGCTTCCGCTGGCGGATAACGTCGACCTGGCGCGCCTGGCACGCGCCACGCCCGGCTCCTCCGGCGCCGACCTTGCCAACCTGGTGAACGAGGCGGCCCTGTTTGCGGGTCGCAAGAGCAAGGACCGCGTCGACATGGACGACTTTGAAGAAGCGCGCGACAAGACACTGATGGGTGTGGCGCGCAAGAGCAAGATCATCCCTCCGCGGGAGAAGCAGATGGTGGCCTTCCACGAAGCGGGCCACGGGCTGCTCCACTACTTCCTGAAGAACGCGGACCCGCTGCATAAGATCACCATCATCCCTCACGGGCGCGCGCTGGGGGTGGCGTTCTCCCTGCCGGAGGACGACGCGTACTCGCGCAACAGGGGCTGGCTGCTGGACAGGATCACCATCGCCATGGGCGGCTATGCGGCGGAGAAGCTCATGCTCAACGAGACGACCACGGGCGCGCAGAACGACCTGGAGCAGGCAACCGATCTGGCGAGGAGGATGGTCTGCGAGTGGGGCATGAGCGACGTGCTCGGACCCATCGCGTACGGCCAGAAGGACGAGCCCATCTTCCTGGGCAAAGAGATCGCCCGGCACAAGGACTACTCGGAGGACACGGCTCGTGCCATAGACACCGAGATCAAGAAAATCGTGAAGGAGTGTCTCGCGGAGTCCGAGCGCATCCTGGGTGAGCAGAGAGACAAGCTGAAGCTTCTGGCGGAAACTCTCCTCGTGAAGGAAAACCTCGACGACGACGAGATTCGCACGCTCCTCGGGATGCCGCCTCGCAAGCGTGGAGAGTACGAGCCTGCAACGGCGGCTGCCGAACCTGCGTCACCGGCGGCCGTGCCCGTTTCGTCGGCGAAAGGCGGGCTGTAAGCCCCGCGCCTGCAATGCCGGCGTCTGCGTGCTCGACAGGGATGACGCCTCCGGGGTCGCGCATCGAAATGAAAAGGTACAGAACACGCACTTTGCTGATCGCGTCCCTTGCTCTTGCGGCGGCTCTGGCGAGCCCGCTCGGAGCCCAGGGCACAGACTCCGGACCTCACGCGGAAGCGGAGGCGTTCCTGGTGCAGGCACGATCCTGGATGGGCGCCGGGGATCTCGCGCGGGCCGGTTCCATGGCCGCAGCCGCGCTCGAGCTGGCGCCCGACTACTCCGAGGCGCTCTACCTGATGGCGCGGGTGGATGCAGCGGACCGTCCTTCGACAAGGGCGGCGATCGAGCATCTTCGGGCAGCGCTGCGCAGCGCGAACTGGAATGAAACGGATCCTGTTCTCGCGGAACAGCTGCTGACGGATCTTCTCATCCGCACGGGACAGCTCGCTGACGCGCAAAAGTCGGCCGAAAGGCTCACGGCGTTCCGGCCCGAGGAAGCACTGAACTTCATTCTTCTCGCCCGTGCGCACGACCGGGCGGGCAACGCCCTCGCAGAACAGAGAACGCTGAGCTCCGCGTTGAATCGCTTTCCTCAGAACGACGAGATTCGTCTCCTCGCCGCGCGGCTCCTCCAGCGGCAGGGTCGAAGCGCCGAGGCAGCTGCCCTCGTACGAACCGGCCTTCAGCTGCACCCCGACAGCACTCCCCTCCTCCTGGCCTCCGCAGGCCTGGAGACAGACCGCGTAAGGAAGATTTCCGAGGTCGACCTCTATTTTTCGAAGGGCGGCGGCGACCCGCTGGGGGCGGCGCTGGGGATGGAGGCGGTCCCTGTCGGCCAGCGCCGAAAGTACCTTGACCTGTTCATCTCGAAGGGCGGATTGTCCCGGCAGGACCTCGTGGGCCGCGTGACGGACGCCGTGAAAGGAAACGGCGGCCTCGCGGCAAGCCTCCGGGACTCACTCAGCCGCTACACGGGCAATCGTGACCTCGATGCTGACACGGACGGGTTCTGGGAGGATCGCTGGGTCTTCGACAACGGGAAGGTCGTGCGCTGGATTCGCGAGCCTGCCCAGGACGGCGTTGCACAGTACGTCGCAGAGTTCAGGGACGGCAGGCCCGTGTCGCTGGAGCCGCGCGACGCCGCGGGAAACGTCACGCGGCTCACATACAGCCGCTACCCGTTCCTGGAAAAGGCGGAGCTGCCGGGGCAGGGCACCTGGACGCTGGTGCCCTATACGATCCAGTGCGCCTTCCTGCGCCCGGATTTTGCGAGCGGGCCGGAAGGCACATCACCGCGGATCGCAGCGAAGTTCAGCGTGCCGACCGCCGACGTGCTGCGCCGGGGCTCGTACAGGCTCGAAGAGTTCGCGGCCGACGGTGTCGCAGCGATCCGCCGGATCGATCTCGCCGGGGGCCAGCCCGTCTTTATGGAGGAATCCTCTGCCGCCGACGGGATCTTCGACCACCGCGTGTGGTACACCCGGGGACAGCCGGAGAGGGGGGCGCGATCGCTCTCGCGTGATGGGACGTTCCAGGTCACGGAGACATGGAAGAACGGCCACTTGGCCGGCGAGGTAGTGGACACTGACGGCGACGGCATTCCGGACTACCGCGAAACCTATGGAGCGATTCCGATGAAATCCTGGGATTTCGACGAAGAC